>DATCJD010000073.1:0-3075 GCA_036507435.1 Bacteroidota bacterium | reverse complement strand
GGGCGAAGCGTACGGCGTGGCGATTAATATATAGAGACATCTGAAAAATTCTCAGAATAATGTCATCCCGAGTTCGCAGCGGCGAACGAGGGATCTCTCCTTTAATTTGAACAAAAAATGAGATTCCTCGTCGCTTTGCTCCTCGGAATGACATCTTTATTCTATTTTTCAGTAGTTTCAAGTTGTGAAGAAGCTTGTGAATCGAACACTGTTCATCGGATAACTCTATGGCATGGTTCAGGCGTTCAAAAGAAGGCATCTCCGGCGAGGGTCAGAAAAAAGACATGCCGGACGGCCAGTGGACGAAATGCCCCGGGTGCGGGGAAATCATCCACAAAAAACAACTCGAGCAAAACCTGTTCTGCTGTCCGAAGTGCAACACGCATTTCCGCATCGGCAGTAAGGAATATTTTGCGCTTCTGCTTGACGAAGGTTCGTTCAAGGAGATGGATAAAAAAATGCGCTCAGTCGACGTGCTGAATTTTGTCGATACAAAACCGTACGATAAACGTCTCACCGATACGATAAAGAAAACGTCGTTGATGGACGCCGTCCGTACCGGAACGGCGGAAATCGAGAAACTTCCCGTCGCCATTGCGTGTATGGATTTTTCATTCATCGGCGGGAGCATGGGGTCGGTGGTGGGCGAAAAGCTCGCCCGTGTCATCGATGCCGCGCGGGAAAAACAAATCCCACTCATTATTATTTCCTCCAGCGGAGGCGCGCGGATGATGGAAAGCGCGTTGTCGCTCATGCAGTTGGCGAAAACCAGCGCGAAGCTCGCTCAGCTTTCCGATGCGGGCGTTCCGTATCTTTCCGTGCTTACAGACCCGACAACCGGCGGCGTCACCGCGAGCTTTGCGATGTTGGGCGATATTCATATCGCCGAGCCGGGCGCGCTCATCGGCTTTGCAGGTCCCCGTGTGATCAAACAGGCGGTGGGTAAAGATTTGCCGGAAGGATTCCAACGCTCGGAATTTCTGATGGACAAGGGCTTCGTGGATATGGTTGTGCCGCGCAAAGACCTCCGCACAACCATCGCAAAAATGTTACGGCTGCTTGAGGGATAGTTTGGAAGAGAATGGTTCATGAACAATGTTCGGTAGGTCGGCGTTTACGCCGACAAGAAATATTGTTTTCTGTCCCCTTCCTTTCAAGTCCCAAAGGGATCCCTTCGGGAGGGGACCTGCCTGCCGGCAGGCGGGCGCGGAGCGTTTTTCGCGACGCAGGGGGTTAGAGTTTATCATATAGAGACTTCTGAAAGATTCACAGAATAATGTCATCCCGAGTTCGCCGCGGCGAACGAGGGATCTCACCCTTAAATTTGAACGAAAAAACGAGATTCCTCGTCGCGTTGCTCCTCGGAATGACATCTTAGTTATATTTTTCAGAGGTCTCATATAGGTATTGAGAAATAGACTTTTATTGGACGTCTATGAAAATTCACATCCTTGGTGTTCCGATGGACCTCGGCGCAGGCCGCCGGGGAGTCGATATGGGTCCCTCGGCAATCCGCATTGCCGGAGTTGCCGAAAAGCTCCGCGCTCTTGGGCATACCGTTATTGATGAGGGAGATATTCCCGTTAAAGCTCCCGAACGCCAGCGCATCCGTGACGAAAAGCTGAGATACCTTCCTGAAATTGTCCGCGCGTGCACGAACCTTGCTGGTAAAGTTGAAAAAATTGTTCAGAGCGGCGGGTTCCCGTTGGTGCTCGGCGGAGACCACTCCATCGCGATCGGTACGATAGCCGGACTCTCCGCGGCTTGCGCGAAAGCGAACCGGAAGCTCGGCGTGCTGTGGATCGACGCGCACGGCGATTTGAACACCGACTCCACAACTCCCTCCGGCAATATTCACGGGATGCCGCTTGCCGCGTCCATCGGGCAGGGAGCAATCGAATTGACGTCCGTCGGCGGAGACCGGCGCAAAGTAGACCCGAAGAACGTCGTCCTCATCGCCACGCGCGAGCTGGACCCCGACGAGCGCACGCTTATCAAAAAATTGGACGTGAATATCTTTACCATGGAGGAAATTGATAAGCACGGCATGGCGGTGGTAGTGGCGAAGGCGTTACGGAAGTTAAATGAGGTAGATTTCGTGCATGTCAGTCTCGACCTTGACGCCATTGACCCGTCGGTTGCGCCGGGCGTCGGCACGCCGATCAAAGGCGGGCTGAATTACCGCGAAGCGCATTTGATTATGGAATCGTTGAACGAAGCGGGCAAGATGTCTTCGCTGGAAGTTGTCGAAGTCAACCCTATTCTCGACAACCGCAACCAGTCGGCGGAATTCGCTGTGGAATTAATCCAATCCGGGTTCGGGAAGAAAATTATTTAGAACGTTCGCCACGAAGTCACAAAGACACAAAGACACAAAGAAAAAATGTATGTTTATGTATTCTAGTACCGGGTCTAAGAGTTAATGTTGTGTTTTATATTTTGAGGATTAAAGCAACCACCCCGTCCGCCGTTGGCGGACACCCCTCCTTGGTAAGGAGGGGAAAGACCGTCTGCCTACACGTTGTCCCCCTTACCAAGGGGGACGCGGCTCGTTGTTTGAGCCGCAGGGGGTTATGTACTTCACGAGAAAATACAAGATTATTTTTTTTAGAAATGGCGCTAGGTGCCTTCGTGTTTTAGCGGCTGGTTTTTCTTATGCGCATCATAACAACAGTTCGAGAGATGCAAGAAACCTCCGAGCGACTGCGCCGCGAGGGCAAGCGCGTCGGCGTTGTTCCCACTATGGGGTATCTTCATGCCGGACACACAAGCCTGATCGCCAAAGCCCGTGAGCAGTCGGATGTTGTCATCACGACCATTTTTGTCAACCCGACGCAGTTCGGGCCCGGCGAGGATTTTGAACGCTATCCACGCGATTTTGAACGCGACCGTTCATTAGCAGAGAAAGCCGGAGGCGATTTTATTTTTAATCCCGATGTGCGCGAAATGTACCCGGAAGGGTTCGCGACGTACGTAGAAGTCGAGCACGGGTCAACCATCCTTGAAGGTAAATTTCGCCCAACACATTTTCGCGGAGTGACCACCGTCGTCTTGAAACTGTTGAACATCACCAAG
>DATCJD010000072.1:0-8158 GCA_036507435.1 Bacteroidota bacterium | reverse complement strand
GCTCGCCGCGTGCGAGGGGGCTATTCTTGTCGTTGATGCAACGCAAGGCGTTGAGGCGCAGACGATTTCCAACCTCTATCTCGCCATCGACGCGGGGCTGGAGATCATACCATTCATCAACAAGATTGATTTGCCGAGCGCGCAAACGATGCTCGATACAACGAAGCGTCAGGTGATGGACCTGCTGGGTTGTCAGGAAGAAGAAATCCTCCTCGGCAGCGCGAAATCCGGACTCGGAACCGACGAAGTGCTCGAAGCCGTCGTGCACCGTATCCCGTCGCCGAAAGGCGACCCGACTGCGCCGTTGCGCGCGTTGATTTTTGATTCCGTGTTCGATGAGTACCGCGGGGCGGTGGCGTATGTGCGGATCGTTGACGGGCGAATACGCGAGAAAGACAAGATTCGTTTTTTTTCGACAGGCATGGAGTTTCAGGCTGAAGACGTCGGGATATTTGAAATGCATCGCAAGCGGGTCGGAGAACTTCTCGCCGGGGACGTTGGTTATATTATCGCAGGCATTAAGGACGTCCACGAGACGAAAGTAGGCGATACCATTACGGCGGCGGAGAACCCTGCAACAGCTCCGTTACCGGGGTATAAAGAGGTGAAGCCGATGGTCTTCAGCGGCGTGTACCCGTCGAACAGCGACAACTTTGCCGAATTGCGTGATGCGTTGGAAAAATTACGGATGAACGACGCCGCCCTGCAGTTTGAGCCGGAGTCGTCGGTTGCGCTTGGCTTCGGATTCCGGTGCGGGTTTCTCGGGTTGCTCCATATGGAGATTATCCGCGAACGGCTCGAACGGGAATATAACCAGTCGCTCATTAACACGGTGCCCAACGTCGAGTACCGCGTAACGAAAACAGACCGCGGGGTGGTGCTGGTCGATAACCCGGCGACGATGCCGCCCGCGGGAGAAATCGAAAAAGTGGAAGAGCCGTACGTCAAGGCGCAAATCATCACGCCGACGGAATACATTGGCAGTATCATGAAGCTGTGCATGGAGCGGCGCGGCGTTCACAAGAACACAACGTACCTCAGTCCGGAGCGCGCGGATGTTCATTTTGAATTGCCGCTCGCAGAAATTATTTTTGATTTTTACGACAAACTCAAATCAATGTCGCGCGGGTACGCATCGCTTGATTACGACTTCATCGACTACCGCGAATCCGAGCTTGTGAAACTCGACATTCTGCTCAACGGCGAGCAGGTGGACGCGCTCTCGACAATTGTGCACCGGATCAAGTCGTACGAGTGGGGACGGAAACTGTGTTCCAAGTTGCGGGAACTGATTCCAAGACAAATGTTTGAAGTGGCGATCCAAGCCGCTATCGGCAGTAAGGTGATTGCGCGGGAAAGCATCAGCGCTATGCGGAAGAACGTCCTTGCCAAATGTTATGGCGGCGATATCTCCCGCAAACGCAAACTCCTGGAGAAGCAAAAAGAAGGCAAAAAACGTATGAAACAGGTAGGCAGAGTCGAGATACCGCAGGAGGCATTTCTCGCTGTGCTATCTATGGAAGACTAACGGAAAGGACACCCATGTCTCAACAAGAACACGAGAACAAACAACAGGAACAAAAGCCTTCCACGCTTGCGGAAAAAACAAAGGCATTCTTCAAAGAATTTTTCATTGTGCTTGGAGCGTTTTTGTTTTTGAATAACTTTGTGCTCGCTTCGTTCATGGTGCCTACCGGCTCGATGGAAAACGAGGTGATGGCGGGCGACTTGCTCTTCGTGAACAAATTTGTCTATGGAGGAACGTCTCCGCGGAACATTCCGTTTACCAATGTGCGCCTGCCGTGGTTTCGCGTTCCCGCGTTTCAAGACGTTGAGCTCGGAGACGTGATTGTGTTCGTCTTCCCCGGTTTTCGCGATGAGGTTGACCCGGAGGAATTCACCTTCTATCTTAAGCGGTGTGTGGGATTGCCCGGCGATACAATTCAAATTACCAACAGGGTGCTCCACGTCAACGGCGAACAATTCCCGCTCCCCCGCAATTTAAAATTCAACCGCCGTGAAATAATGCCGCAGGGAATGGCCGTGGAAGGGATTTTCCCAAAGGGCGCGCCGTGGAACGAAGATAATTACGGTCCCGTGGTTGTGCCCCGGAAAGGCATGTCGATTGCCTTGAACAGCGAGAACATCTCGGCGTGGGAAGCATTCATCAAGCGCGAAGGACATACTCCCCGGCTTGTCGACGGTAACGTGATACTCGACGGGCAGGAAGTCTCAGAGTATATCATTGAGCAGGATTATTTATTCGGCATGGGTGATAACCGGGACAACAGTCTCGACAGCCGTTACTGGGGATTTATCCCAACCGAGAATATCGTCGGCACGCCGTTGATTGTGTACTGGTCGTGGGATCCGAATATCCCCATTTATTCTATTTTCGATAAACTGGCGTCAGTGCGGTTGAGCCGCGTAGGAACGCTTATACGATGAACGAAGAATCAGTACAACTTGAGTCGCAAGAAGCGGCAGAGCAGGAAGCGGGGAAAGGCGAGCATGTTCGCACATTCGTCGGATATGTCAAGACAGTGCTCATCACTCTTGTTGTTGCGTTAGTGCTCAAGACGTTTGTTATCGAGGCGTTCCGTATTCCTTCGAGTTCAATGGAGGAGACGCTCCTCGTCGGGGATTTTTTGCTCGTGAATAAATTGGCGTACGGCATTCGTACGCCCCGGTTCATTCCCTTGACGGATATCGCTGTTTCGACGTACTATGTGCCCGCGTTCAAGAATGTCAAACGCGGAGAAATTGTTGTTTTTGAATTTCCCGGGTCGTACAACCGGTCAGATGACGAAGAGCCGGTGAATTACATCAAGCGCTGTATCGGCTTGCCCGGCGATGTGGTGCAAATAATTGAAGGTCAGGTATACATCAACGGCAGTCCTGTCGGTCTGCCGCGTTACGCAGTGCAAAACGGGTCGAACGGCGCAGCATCGCATTACCGTTCTCGGCTTTTTCCGTGGGGCTTTGGCTTTACCGAGCAACGTTATGGACCGCTTGTCGTTCCGAAAAAAGGTGACCGGATCGACCTGACGGAAGAAAACCTCAGTCTTTGGCGTTCGCTGATAATACGTGAAGGGCATGCCGTTCGGTTTGAAGGCAAAGACCTGATTCTGATTGACGGAGAGCTAGCCGCCCATTACACAGTTGAGCAGAATTATTATTTTGTGATGGGTGATAACCGGGATAACAGTCTCGATAGCCGATACTGGGGGTTCGTTCCGGAAGAAAATCTGATTGGGGAAGCATTGGTGGTATATTGGTCGTGGGACCCGGACGTGCCGGTGAGCAACGTTTGGGACAAACTCGTCAGCATCCGGTGGGGAAGAATCGGCACGATGATACGGTAAGGATCAGATGTGGGTTTTGGGATGTGAGTTATTAATTTGGGAGACGCTTACGAATTAGACGTCTAGTCAGGATAGTTTAAGAATCAACTATGGCAAGCCTGTATTTACATATTCCTTTTTGCGAGCACAAGTGCATCTACTGCGATTTCTATTCGGTCGCGCCGAATGGTAGTGAAAGCCATTACACCGCACTCATCGACCGTTTCCTCTGCACGCTGAAAACGGAAATAGAATTGCGGGCGCAGGAGGGGCAGTTTCAGGCTCCATACGAAACGGTATTCTTCGGCGGGGGAACGCCATCGTTACTATCCCCAGCACACATCGAAGAAATTCTCGGGCTTCTCGCGAACCGATTTCAGATTTCCGCGGATGCTGAAATCACGCTCGAAACAAACCCGGGCACTGTCGACCTCGAAAAGCTCAGAGCATTCAGGGCGGCAGGGGTGAATCGCATCAGCATGGGCATTCAGTCGTTTCACGATGACGACTTGAAATTTCTTAGCCGCATTCATTCCGCCGAGCAAGCGAAGGACTGTGTACGGAATGCGCACCGGGCTGGTTTCGACAACGTCAGCTTCGATTTGATTTTTGCGTTGCCCTCCCAAACGCTCGAACGCTGGCGTTCGAATCTCGAACAGGCGATGGAGCTTTCGCCCCAACATATTTCTACTTATAGCCTCATTGTCGAGCCGAACACGCCGCTCCAGCGCATGGTGGAAACGAAACAAGTGACTCCGCTCAGCGCAGAAACCGACGCGGAATTGTATGAATTCACCATTCACACTCTTATCTCGCACGGCTACGAGCAGTACGAAGTGTCAAATTTTGCCCGGCAAGGTTTCAAATCACGGCACAACGGCATGTACTGGAACCACAGCAATTATCTGGGCTTCGGTCCCTCGGCGCATTCGTTTTGGTCGCGCCGCCGCTGGTGGAATGTCGCAAACGTGGTGGAGTATTCCACGCGGCTTGAACAAGGTACCCTGCCGGTTGCCGGGGACGAACAGTTGAATCTTGAACAACTGCGCAATGAAGAAGTGTTTCTTGGGCTTCGCAGTGAAGGCATCGACGTCGCGGGATTCCGCAGACGGTATAACGCCGACTTGTTGACGACTCACCGCCGTACTGTTGATGACCTTGTGCGCGATCGTCTCGCCATTCTGCAGGGCGACCGGTTCCGGTTGACATCCAAGGGGTATCTGCTGTGCGATGAGATTTGCTCTTCCTTCCTTTCCTGAAAATGCTTGCAGTTCTATGCTTTTCATAATAGATTAACCGTGCCCGTGTGCGTTTTTAATCATCGAGGAATGAATGGAACATAAAAAAATAAATAGATTTATCGGCGTCGGAGTATTTGCAGCGTCGCTCATTAGCTATATTATTACGTTACCTCCGACGGTAGTTTTTTGGGACGTCGGCGAGTTTAGCGCGGCGGCATTCTCGCTCCAGGTTCCTCATCCGCCAGGAGCGCCGCTCTTTCTGTTGATAGGCCGTATCTTTTCGCTGTTGCCTATTTCGCCCGACATTGCTGTGCGGATGCATTTTATTTCCGCTCTCTCGAGCGCGCTGTCCGTGATGTTTTTGTATTTAATCTCCGTTCGGTTTATCTCGATGTGGCGTGGAAAACCGGAAACGACGATAGACCGTGTAGCTGTCTATGGAACCTCGGTAATCGGCGCACTGTCGTTGGCGTTCAGCAAGACGTTTTGGTTTAATGCCGTTGAGGCAGAAGTGTACGGCTTGAGTATGCTGTTCGTGAGTTCCATTATCTGGTTGGCGTTACGCTGGTATGAACGCGCCGAATGGGAGCGGAGCGACGTCTATCTTCTTATCATTGCCTATCTTATCGGGTTATCCGTCGGCGTGCACTTGCTGGCATTGTTGGTACTGTTTGCCGTTATGGTGTTGTTTTACTTCCGCTATTATGAATTTTCAATCGAATCGTTCATCAAGTTCGGCGTTGTCAGTGTGCTTGTGTTTGGGGTGATATACCCGGGCGTGGTAAAATGGTTCCCGTCTTTGTTGGACGGTGAGCTGGGCGGGACGCAGAGCGTTGCATTCACGTTCATACCGATTGTTGCGGTGTTAGGCGCGCTCTTCGGGATTTATCACTCAGCAAAGACTCATCGCCGGATCGTCAATGTCGCCCTGCTCTCGTTTGTGTTGATTGTGCTTGGGTATTCGACGTATGCGGTTGTGTACATTCGGGCGAACGCTCAGCCGCCGATGAACGAAAACAATCCTAACAATCTGACGCGCCTTGTCTCCTATTTGAATCGCGAACAGTACGGCACAGCGCCTTTCATGCAACGCAGATACAGCGACCAGCCCGAGCACCAGGGAATCTATACCAACTACACCAGCGACGTGGATTTTCTCTGGCGTTATCAAATGAACCACATGTATCTGCGTTACCTCGGCTGGAATTTCATCGGCGCGGCGGGGGATTGGCAGGAAGCGGGTGTGGACTGGAAGAAATTATATGGGATACCGTTTTTCCTTGCTCTTGTTGGAGCGTACCACCACTGGCGAAAAGACAAAAAAATGGCGTTTGTCGGCACGACCGTCTTTCTTCTCTTAGGCATTATCCTGGTCTTGTACTTTAATATGCAGGAGCCACAGCCCCGTGAACGCGATTATTTCTACGTCGGTTCGTTCTTTATCTTTTCGTTATGGATTGGCATGGGCGTCCTCGCGCTGATTGACGCCGCGAAAGAAAAACTAGGTGCATCAAAAAACCTCCAGCCCGTCGTGTACGGTATTCTTGCCGTTGCTTTCGCGTTGGCTCCGGTTAATATGTTCCGTGCAAATTTTAGCGAAGCCAACCGTTCGGGTAACTGGGTCCCGTACGATTATTCGTACAACACGCTCCAGAGCCTAGAGCCGGACGCGATTCTCTTCACGAACGGCGATAATGACACCTTCCCGTTGTGGTATTTACAGGACGTGGAAGGGATTCGACGCGACGTGCGTGTGATATGCCTCAGCCTGTTGAATACGAACTGGTACATCGACCAGCTCAAGAATCAAGAGCCGTATGGAGCTAAAAAAGTCCCGATTAGTATGGCAGACATGATGATCGAGAACGTCCAGCCGCTCTTTCCGTATCAAGCAAAGCAGTATGAAATACCTGTCCCGGCAGAAGTCATTAATCAATACGCTATCAAGGATACGTCCATCACCAACCGGAAAGCGGTTTCGTTTTTCTTTCCTGCAACGCTTCAGTACGGAGAATACAGCGGCTTGATGGTGCAGGATATTCTGGTGTACGACATTGTTAAAACCACTAACTGGAAGCGACCCATTTATTTCGCTATGACGGTGGCGGACGGCAGTAAAATCGGCTTGCAGGAGTTTCTCCACTGGGACGGTTTGGCATTTAAACTATTGCCGAAGCGCCAAACGTCTTCGTGGACGAACAGCGACCCCAATCGCATGGAGCAACATTTATTCGTGGACCGCACAAGCCCAGCACAGATGCCCGAGTTGGGGTTCCTCTGGCGACAACTGGATGATGGTAGTGTGCATCTGGACGACCAATCGCGCCGTATGATGAGCAACTACCGCCAGGCGTTTCTCGCGTCAGCGGGTTACTATCTGAACGTCCTCAACCAGCCTGAAAACGTTCTACGCGTCCTCCGGCGAATGGAAGAAGTGCTCCCGCGCAGTATCCACCCGATGCAACACCGGCTGAAACTTGTGGTGGGGAATTATTACGAGTTCGCGGGCGACAAAGCGACGTTCCAACAATTTATGCAGGAACTGATAGACGAGATTGCTCCCATTGTTGAACAGGGAACGACCGAACAGCTTTCACGCGACCATCCGTACCTTGTCCTCCTGCAAGTCTATGTGTTACAAAATATGTTTGATGATGCATCTAAGCTTTTGGAAACGATAAAACAACAATACCCGCTTGTGCCTGGTGTGGATGAATTCGTCGCTGAGCGCAAACGCGAGATCGAAACTCTGCGTGCACAAGCCGCGCGGAACGACAGCGCCGCCGCAGAGGCATCAAAAGGAAAGCAGTAGATGGCGGATGAATCTGGCGACAAAACTTCCAGCCGATCGCATTGGGAAACGTTTTGGCAGGAAAAGAGCGACGTCGCCGAGGTGTATTCGAATGCCGACCGGATTGTTCGTAACCTCTCAGCCGTTACTGAGCTGAAAGCAAAGCGGGTTCTGGAAATCGGCGCCGGTACGGGCCGCGATAGCTTTCCTCTCGTTGAAGAAGGTGCCAAGGTCGTCCAACTCGATTACGCAGAACATTCCCTCCGCATTCTTAAATCCATTGCAGACGAACATTACATCCCCGTCGGTATTATCGGCGGGGATGCGTTTCAATTACCATTTCGTGATGATACATTCGATATCGTATTTCATCAGGGATTGCTTGAACATTTTCGCGCGGCGCAAGCCGAAGCGATGTTGCGCGAAAATATCCGCGTGCTGAAGCCGGGGGGCTTACTTCTTGTGGACGTACCCCAGCGCTACCATATCTACACGCTCGCGAAACACCTTCTGATGGCGGTCAATAAGTGGTTTGCTGGGTGGGAGCGCTCGTTTTCTGTCGGTGAATTGCGCGGGGTGCTGGGTGGATTAGGTCTGCATCCGGTAAATGCGTACGGGGAGTGGATGTACCCGAGTTTTTTTTACCGCGTCACGCGCGAGGTGATGAAGAAAATCGGAGTTCAACTTCCGCTATATCCCCAACCGATCAAACCATTATCGAAGCTCAGAACGAGCGTTCGTGAAGCCTTATGGCGCACGCCGTTGCCTCTCTACACCGGTAT
>DATCJD010000071.1:0-3377 GCA_036507435.1 Bacteroidota bacterium | reverse complement strand
CGTGGAGATCACGATGCCCTTCATCCCCGGAGGCGCTTTGAGCGAAGCGTCTTTCACGTCGCCCGCCTTTTCGCCGAAGATCGCTTTCAACAGTTTCTCTTCAGGCGTCGGGTCGGTTTCGCCCTTGGGGGTAATTTTGCCGATGAGGATATCGCCTTCGTTGACTTCCGCGCCGACACGGATGATGCCGTTCTCGTCGAGGTCCTTCGTCGCTTCTTCGCTCACGTTGGGAATTTCCCGCGTGAGTTCTTCTTCGCCGCGCTTGGTGTCGCGCACCTGCAGTTCGAATTCCTCAATATGCACCGACGTAAAGATGTCTTCGGACACGATGCGCTCGCTCACCACGATCGCGTCTTCAAAGTTGTACCCGCGCCACGGCATGAACGCGACAAGAATATTCCTGCCCAGCGCCAGTTCGCCTTTGTCCGTCGCACAGCCGTCCGCGAGTACGTCGCCTTTCTTGAAGCGCTGTCCATCGGTCACCACCGGCTTCTGGTTGATGGATGTGTCCTGGTTCGTGCGCAAGAATTTAATGAGCGGGTACTCGACCCGGCGCTTGTCGTCAAAGCTGACAACCGCTTCCGGGCTATTCTCTTCGATATCGTACTGCACAATAATGCTTTCGGCGGAAACCGACTCGACGACGCCGGAGCGTTCCGCGGTGACAATCGTACGGGAGTCGCGGGCGAGTTTTTCTTCCAAGCCCGTGCCGACGATGGGAGATTCCGGCTGTAACAACGGAACCGCCTGGCGTTGCATGTTCGAACCCATCAGCGCGCGGTTCGCGTCGTCATGCTCAAGGAACGGGATTAACGCCGCCGCCGCGCTCACGATCTGGTTCGGCGCGACGTCCATATACTGAATCTTGTCCGGCTCCGTGACCGGGTAATCGCTCTGGTACCGTGCTTTCACTTTTTCATCCGTGAGCCGTCCTTTGTCGTCCAGCGCGCTGTTCGCCTGCGCGATGGTGACTTCATCTTCCTTCTCGGCGGTGAGGAATTCCAAATCCTCCATCACTTTGCCGTTCTTCACGCGTCGGTACGGCGTTTCAATAAAGCCGAAATCGTTGATGCGGGCATGGATACAGAGCGAAGAAATCAAACCGATGTTCGGACCTTCGGGCGTCTCGATGGGACAGAGACGGCCGTAGTGCGTGTAATGCACGTCGCGGACTTCGAAGCCTGCGCGCTCACGCGTCAAGCCGCCTGGACCTAACGCCGACACACGTCGCTTGTGGGTCATTTCCGCCAGCGGGTTCGTCTGGTCGAGGAACTGCGAGAGCTGGTTGGTGCCGAAGAACGCGTTAATCACGCTCGTAATCGTCCGGGCATTGACCAAATCCTGCGGGGAGATAGACTCGTTATCGCGCAAGTTCATCCGCTCACGAATCGTGCGGGTCATACGGGATAAGCCGAGGTTGAATTGCTGTGCGAGTTGTTCGCCGACCGTTCTCACGCGACGGTTGCCGAGGTGGTCAATGTCGTCCACCTGTCGTTTCGCCTGTTGCAAGTCGATCAGGTATTTGACAATCGCGATAATATCTTCCTTGGTCAGCGTGGTGACGTCTTCGCCGATATCCAAGGCAAGCTTCGCGTTCATGCGGTGCCGTCCGACGTCGCCTAAGTCGTACCGTTTAGCGTTGAAGAATAGGCGGTCGAGCAAGCTTTTCGCCGTTTCGAGGTCGGGCGCTTCCGTGGAGCGAAGTTGCTGGTAAATAGCTTCCAGCGCGTCCTCTTCTGAGCGGGCGGCGTCTTTGGAAATCGTGTTGGCGATGACGGACGCTTCCTGCGAGTCTTCCGTCTTCAAGAATCGGATTTTCTTCACGTCCGATTTCTTGATCTGCTTAATATGGTCTTCCGTCAGCTTGACGTCTTTGTTGATGAAAATCTCGCCCGTCTTCTTATCGAACACATCGCTACAGATGGTGCGCCCGACAAATTCGCGCAGGTTGACCTTGTTGACGTCGGCTTCTTCCACGAGTCCGAACAGCTGTAAAATCTCGTCGTCGGACGAATAGCCGAGCGCGCGCAACAGGGTCGTCACCGGGAATTTCTTCTTCCGGTCGATGTACACGTACATCACGTTGTTAATATCGGTGGTGAATTCCACCCACGAGCCGCGAAACGGAATAATACGCGCCGAGTACATCAGCGTGCCGTTCGGGTGGACGGATTCGCCGAAGAACACGCCGGGCGAGCGGTGCAACTGGCTGACAATCACACGCTCCGCGCCGTTAATGATAAACGTGCCGCGGTACGTCATCGCCGGCAGGTCGCCCAGATACACTTTCTGCTCGACGGTATCCGAGAACTCCTTACTGCCTTCCTTCTTGCTGGACAGCCGGAGCTTCGCCTTCAGCGGAACGGCGTACGTCAACCCGCGTTCCTGGCACTCGACGACGGAGTATTTCGGCTTCTCGACATAATACTCGACAAACGTCAGCTCGAAGTTACTGCGCGCGTCCTGAATCGGGAAGTTCATCTCGAACACTTGCTGTAACCCGATTTTCCGGCGCCGGTGCGGCGCGGTTTCCGCCTGTAGAAATTTATTAAACGAATCAATTTGGACATTGAGCAGGTCCGGAATTTCTATGACCGTCGGCGTACGGTCAAACTGTTTCCGGCCGTTTGTCCCCTGAGGTTGGTTCTTCAAGTCAACCACTCCTTCGTTTGAATGATTACACGTTACACGATTGGTACTGCCTGCGAAGGGAGAACTTCCCTTCTCAGCATTTCGATAAATACTTGGAAATGACGAGGGGTCTGGAAGTCACATCTAGAGAAGGCTTAAGCCGATGGCTCGCTCACCGCGTTCTGCGGTGGAACCATCGGCTTGAATTCCTTGCAAGCATTGCGTCAGTCGTACGAACATCAACTGAGCGGAAAAAAATTCTCCAGAAACTCCCTACCCGATCCCGACGAACAGCGTTGGGATTCTGAAAATCGCAGTCCCGCACAACAACAGCGGGAGCGATTTTGGAAATTATTTCAGCTCGACTGTTGCGCCTGCTTCTTCAAGTTCCTTTTTCAGCTTGTCTGCTTCGTCTTTGTTCACGCCTTCCTTGACCGGCTTCGGCGCGCCGTCCACGAGGTCTTTCGCTTCTTTCAAGCCGAGGCCCGTTGCCGCACGCACAACCTTAATGACGTTGATTTTCTGCGCGCCGCTGGCTTTCAGAACAACGGCGAACTCCGTCTTCTCTTCAACCGCCGCCGCGGCTCCGCCCGCGCCCGGCATCGGTCCCGCCATCATCATCGGCGCCGCGGCTGTCACGCCAAATTTGTCTTCGAGGGATTTCTTCAGCTCAGCCGCTTCAAGAAGCGTAAGCTTTTCAATTTTTTCTACGATCTCTGCAACTGCCGACATGGTAATTCTCCTTT
>DATCJD010000070.1:0-4678 GCA_036507435.1 Bacteroidota bacterium | reverse complement strand
GAAGAACTCACCTCGCGCGTGGCGTGTGCAACGGTGAGCGAAAGAACATAGTCGCGGTCTACACGGTACGTCCCCTTCGCCGTCAGCATGAGCGCGGACTTTACCGACCCCAGCGGGTCTATGAACACGCCTTGCCGGTGCCAGCCTTCGACGTCGAGCTTGTTGTCTTCGTCAACCTGATTGAGGCTCATGTACGCCCAACCGCCGGAGACGCTGAACGACCACGGAAGCTCCTGAGCGGAAGCAACGCGAACGCAGAGAAAAAAAAGAAAGAGTGGTAAGCAGAGTCTCGTATGGTTTCGGTTCATGCTCTCAATCAAATTCTGCCCCCTCGGTGTCTCCCCCCTGGAGGAAAGGAGGGGAGGGAAAACGTGGAATCACACAGCTGCTAATCAAAACGCCGGATCCTCTGCCGGACCCATCGGCAATGTGGGGGCTTCACGAAAACGCGCGAGATTTTCAAACTGCGCGTAGCGTTTCACGAACGAGAGCTTCACGCTTCCGGTGGGACCGTTACGCTGTTTGCCGACGATAATTTCCGCGACGCCTTCGGTCGGTTCGCCGTTCTCGTCTTTTTCGATCCCGTACATTTCCGGACGATGGACGAAGATCACCACGTCCGCGTCCTGTTCGATCGCTCCGGATTCGCGTAAATCCGCCAGCACCGGGCGCTTATCGCCACGGGTTTCCACGGCGCGGTTCAACTGTGAGAGCGCAATCACGGGAATGTCCAGTTCTTTCGCCAGCGCCTTGAGCGAACGGGAAATCTGCGAGATTTCCTGCTCGCGGCTTTGCGCGTTCTTCGGTCCCTGCATCAGTTGCAGGTAGTCGACAACGATCATGCCCACATTATGCTCTGCTTTCAGCCGCCGCGCTTTCGCGCGTAATTCCAGCACCGTGAGGGCAGGCGTATCATCGATAAATATTTTGGCTTTGTAGAGCTTGCCAACGGTCATGCTGAGTTTTTTCCATTCGTCTTCCGGCAAGCGCCCGGTACGGACTGCGTGTGCATCAACTTTCGCCTGCGCGCAGATGAGCCTCAGCACCAACTGTTTGACGGACATTTCAAGGCTGAAAAACCCAATCGGCACATCGTGTATAACCGATGCGTTGCGGGAGAGCGATAACACAAGCGCCGTTTTGCCCTGTGACGGCCTGCCCGCGACGATGATTAAATCCGACTTCTGAAATCCGCCCGTGAGCGAATCCAATTCCGTAAACACGGACGGCACGCCGGTCACTCCGCTGTGCTTGCCGTGGATGCTCTCCAGCATTTCCATCGTGGCGGTGACCGCACTGCTCATCGAGACGAAGTTCTTCTTCATCCGCTGTTCGGAAATCTGGAAGATACTTTGCTCTGCTTCATCTAACAATTCGAGAGCGTCTTCAGTTTCCGTGAACGCGCGCCCAATAACTGCAGAGGACGAGGCGATCAGTTGGCGCATGAGAGCCTTTTCCAGCACGATATGCGCGTGGTATTCCACGTTCGCCGCGCTGGTAACGTTCGCCGTCAGCTCGGAGAGATAGTACTCCCCGCCGATTTTCTCCAACTCTCCTCGCCGCTTCAGTTCGTCAATCAGCGTGATGAGGTCCACCGGCTCACTGCGTTCAAACAACGCCACCATCGCCCTGAAAATGCTCTGGTGTCCGGGTTTATAGAACGCTGAATCGTCCAAGACGGCAAGCACTTTCGCGATTGCGTCTTTCTCAAGGAGCATCGCGCCGAGCACAGCCATCTCGACATCGACGGCTTGCGGCGGTACGCGCCCTTCCGCAGACGATTGGTCAACGAGTCCTAGTATTTTTCTCGGCTCTGCCATGGGAGTGTAGTCAGAAAAGTATAGTTCAAAATACGGAAGGGAACAATGAGGCGCAACCGCTGTAGAAAAAAAATTCGATGCTAAAAGTTATTCACAAACTTGTCTACACGTTCTCCACTCCCATCTTTCGCTCATCATCTTAAATATTTGGGTGATGGTTTTCAGACAATCGTCCACCCTCTTATTTTTTTATCCCCCTCACTGAGGGGGAACTAAAGGGGGAGGTACTTTTTATTAACTGAAGATCCCTGCAAAGCAGAAACCCTCCCCCTGTATCCCCCTCTGTGAGGGGGACACTGATATTTAGCTTTTCGTGTTATTCAACCGCTTTCATCTCGTCGTACATTTTTCGAAGCTTCTGCACATCTTTTTGCTTTTACTGTCCCCCTCCACGAGGGGGAATTAAAGGGGGAGGGTTTTCGCACATCGAAACAGAAGCTCTGACCAATCAAACGCCCCCCGCCCCTTCGGGGCTTTCCCCTTGGGGAGGGACAGCATCCCTATTATTGCTGCTTCATCTCATCGTACATTTTCCGGAGCTTCTGCACATCTTCCCATGCGGGGCGTTTCCAGTTCGGGTTGCGTAACAGCGCGGCGGGGTGGTACGTGACGATCATTTTTATGCCGCGGTAATCGTGCACCTTGCCGCGCATATCGCCGAGCGAGGCGTTGGTCTTCAGCAACATTTGCGCGGAGATGCGTCCCAAACACAGAATCAGTTTCGGATTAATAATTTCGATTTGCTTCCACAAGTGCGGGATGCAAGCTTCTACTTCGTCCGGCTGGGGGTCGCGGTTGCCGGGAGGACGGCATTTGAGGATATTGCAGATGTACACTTCCTCACGCTTAAAGTTAATCGCTTCTAAAATTTTATTCAACAGTTTTCCCGCCCTTCCCACGAACGGCTCGCCCTGCGCGTCTTCGTCTGCGCCGGGAGCCTCGCCCACGACCACAATCTCCGCCTTCGGGTTGCCCACGCCGAACACAAATTTCGTCCGCGTAAACCCGAGCGGGCATTTCGTGCACGTGCAGATCATCGCATTCAGCGCGTCCAGGCTTGTCGCCTTCACCCACGGCTCGTTGGGATAGGGCATCAGGGATTCAGCGATGGCTCCGGGTTTCCTCTGCGACGCAGGCATTGCGGGATCTCCAAACAGGTCTTGTTCTCCCGATGGCTTCGATGCTGATTGCTCTTTTGGAGTCGTTTGTTTTTTAGAAGTCATAGGGGATTCAAGAGAGGGTTCAGGATAAATGTAATCGCCGAAAAGCTCTCGCTCTTCTTTGAGGTACTGCTGAACGTCGGTCAGGAGTTTTTGTATTTCGTCGTTGGTGTCGGGCATGATAATTGACTGTCATTCTGAGTCCCGCTGTTTTACGCGGGCGAAGAATCTCGTTATTGTTCGATGGGATTCTTCGGCTCCGCCTCAAAATGACATCTTTCGCTCAATCCTACAATATCTTTTTCACACGGTCAAGAATAGCATTCGCGACGTCGAACTTCGGCAGTGTGCCGAGCTTCTCCGCCTTGCCGCTTGCGTCGATGATGGTGACGACGTTCGTGTCGGAGCCGAAGCCCGCGCCCTTGTCGTTCAACGAGTTCAGCACGATGAGGTCGAGATTTTTTTTCTTCAACTTTTCTTTCGCGTTCTTGAGTTCGTCCTGCGTCTCCAGCGCAAATCCAACAAGCACGGTGTTTTTCTTGCTTCTGCCCAGCGCGCCGAGAATATCCGTCGTGTGCGTGAGCGAAAGCTCCATGCCGTCTGCGCCGCTCTTTTTGATTTTCTGTTTCGCCTGCTGTGCGGGAGTGAAATCCGCCACCGCCGCCGCCATAATCACCGCATCGGCAGACTTGGCGTTGCGCGTAACAGCCTCGTGCATCTCGCGCGCGGATTCGACATCGATACGTTTCACATTGCGCGATGTTTCTAAATGCACCGGGCCCGCAACGAGCGTCACGGATGCGCCGCGTTGCGCGGCGGCGTTCGCCAGCGCAAACCCCATCTTGCCCGACGAACGGTTGCTGATGAAGCGCACCGGGTCGATGGCTTCATACGTCGGTCCCGCGGTAATCAAAATTTTCTTGTTCTTCAGGTCGAGATGGCGGCGGGAAAGAATGTCATCAACTCTGCGGACGATGACTTCTACTTCGGGCAGTCTGCCCGGTCCTTTTAATCCGCTGGCGAGGTCGCCTTCGTCGGGGGGAATCACAAAAAATCCGCGCTCGCGTAATAGTGCAAGGTTTTGCACGGTTACAGGATTCAGATACATGTCCGCGTCCATCGCGGGCGAGAGCACAACGGGACTTCGTGTAGCGAGAACGATCACAGTGAGGAGATTATCTCCCAGCCCATGAGTGAGCCGGGCGATGGTGGTTGCCGTCGCCGGAGCGATAACAACAATATCCGCCCAGTTGGCGAGACTGATATGCCGTGTGCCGATGTTGGTCGTGCTCGATTGGTTGCTCGACCACAAGTCTACTTCTACATCGTGCCCGGAGAGCGCGGAAAATGTCAGCGGCGCGACAAACTTCGTGGCGGAGTTCGTCATTACCACTTTCACCTCGGCGCCGGCGCGCTTTAACTCACGCACCAGGTAGCACGATTTATACGCCGCTATGCCGCCGGTAACGCCAAGCAATATGTGCTTGCCGCGCAGCATGGCAGTCCTTACTCGGCGTCCGCTTCTTTTGCCTGTTCCGCTTTGTGCTCGGTTTCCTTGTAACGGAACGCCACCTTCTGGTCCATCACTTCGTTCAGGGCGACTTCCGTCGCCTTCGAGCGTGTTTCGAACTCCAGGCTGATCTTCAGCTGGTCGGGGTTCGTGCTGACCGTGCCGTTCATCTCTTCTTCGGTCTCGGT
>DATCJD010000069.1:0-6344 GCA_036507435.1 Bacteroidota bacterium | reverse complement strand
GTCGAGGATGTGCAGGCGACACTTCCCGCAGGCATCACGCTCGTGCTCTCGAACGACCAGTCGGAAGAAATCGCACGATCTGTGCACGAGTTGGAAAACAGCATCATGACGGGCATGTTCCTCGTGGTGATGGCGCTGTTTATGTTCTTCGGTGTTAAGAACTCGTTGTTGGTTTCGACGGCGATTCCGTTGGCGATGTTGATCGGGTTTATGGTCCTCGGCGCATTCGGCATCACGCTGAATTTCGTCGTGCTGTTCGCGCTGGTGTTAGTGTTGGGTATTCTTGTTGACGACGCCATCGTGGTCATCGAAAATATATACCGCCATCAACAGGAATACAACAAAAGCCCGCTCGAAGCGGCTAAAGACGGCGCCGCAGAGGTTGCCGTTCCCGTGATCTCCTCGACCATTACCACCGTTGCGCCGTTTATTCCGTTGCTCTTCTGGCCCGGCATCGTCGGTGAATTTATGTGGTATTTGCCGATCACGCTTATTGTGACACTCGGAGCGTCATTATTCGTTGCCTTTGTGATAAGTCCCGTTCAAGGCGCGCAATGGATTAATTACCGGCGTGATATGTGGAAGACGAAGCAAAACCTGGAACATCCGAGGTGGTGGAAGAAATATAATCCGCTGACGGTGCTCTACCATAAAGTTGACCAGCAGGTGTTTCCGTGGATGCAGGGGTTTTATGTCCGGACATTGCGGTGGACCCTTCAACGGAAAGGGCTTACCATTCTCGGCGCGTTGGTGTTGCTCGTGACTGTATTTGTGTTGACCGGATTATTCGGAACGGGCGTTGAGTTTTTCCCGAACGTTGAACCCCAACAGGTGAATGTGAGTATCGAAGCGCCTTCCGGCACTTCGCTGGATGTAACCAACTCTATCGCCGACCTTGTGGAAGAACGGCTCAAACAGGTGATGGCACGCGACGATATGGAATTCGTTGTTTCCAATGTGGGCACGTCGGATGACCCGTTCGATTTCGGCGGCGGGCAGGGGACGTCCAATAAAGCGCGTATCTCTGTCAACTTTCTGCAAAAAACGGAGCGCTCGCAAAGCACGTTCGCGACAATGGAAGACATGCGTAAAAAGGCGACGAACGTCTCCGGCGCCGAGGTTCGTGTGAACCAGCTGGAGATGGGACCTCCGGTCGGTGCGCCCGTGAGTATCGAGGTGGCGGGAGACGACTACGCGGAACTTGCCCGGCTGAGCGCGGCAATTCGCGAGCAGATTAAACCCGTTCCGAACCTTGTGGACTTGAAAGATAATTATAACGTCGGCAAACCGGAAATTGAGGTCGTAGTGGATCGCGAAAAAGCCGGACTGCTCTGGACGAATACCGGTCAAATTGCAAGCACGGTGCGCGCGGCGATTAACGGCGTCGAAGCGTCGAAATACCGCGTGGGTGAAGACGAGTACAAAATTCGCGTCCGCCTGCAGGAAAGCCAGCGCATGTCCGCCGCCGACCTGGAAAATGTGAAAGTAACGTTCATGAATCGCCGCGGAACGCTGATGTCAATTCCCTTGACGGCAGTGGCGGATATTCGCGAAACCTCCAGCGTGACCGACATCCGGCGCAAAGACATGAAGCGCGTGATCACCATTACCGGCAACGTTGAAGGCAGGCTTTCGTCCGAGGTGCTCAATGAAGTCCGCGCGAACCTTGCGGGCTTTGATTTACCCTCAGGCTACACGATCAGGTTCACCGGCGAGGACGAAGAGCAAAAGAAGGCAGAGGAGTTTCTGGGAAGAGCGTTTATCATCACCATCCTCATGGTCTTTTTGATTTTGGTGTCCGAGTTTAATTCAATAAAAGTGCCGTTCGTCATCATGCTGTCCGTGTTATTGTCGCTCATTGGCGTCCTAATCGGACTCTTGGTGACGCGTATGCCGTTCAGCGTTATCATGACGGGCGTGGGGGTGATTGCGCTTGCGGGCATTGTGGTGAAGAATGCAATCGTGTTGCTGGATTTCGCCAAACGAAAGATCGAGGAAGGCATGCCGCTGGATGAAGCGCTGATGGAAGCGGGCCGCACGCGCTTGCGTCCGGTGATGCTCACCGCCGTAACGACCGTGCTCGGCATTATGCCGCTGGCGACCGGATTCGATTTTGACTGGCGCGGGCTGTATTTCGTCGTCGGCGCGGAGAGCGCGGCGTTCTGGGGTCCCCTCGGCTTAGCTGTCATTTCCGGATTGACCATTTCGTCGTTCCTGACGCTCGTGATCGTGCCGACATTTTATTCGTTGCTGGAATCATGGCACGAGCGTATCTCCACATGGCTCAGGAGATTCCGCAAAACAGACGAATTAGAGACTCTTCCCATGATGGAAACTCCGGCGCCAAAAAGGCAGAAACAGTTGAGCCACTAAGTAGACCGTGAGGACCAGAGATTGAGTTTCCAGAGAGAACTTTTTCCGATACTGCACGTCTAATTACTAAAAGCGGTCTCAAAAATACTCTATATGTGTCATTCCCGAGTGTTTTTATCGGGAATCCATAGTGTGGCTGCCCGCTTAAGGCATGCGGGCATGACAGACGTTATTATTGAGATGGCTTCTACACGAATCACACATTTCTTTCATAAGGAGTTTCATGAACAACAGGAAGATGGCCGCAACCGCTCTCGTGGTTGCATTGTTGGCGTTGGCGCAAACGGCGGCGATGGGACAGGGCAGAGGCATGCGTTCGCCCGAAGAGCGCGCGAATCAACTGAAAGAACAGCTTGCATTAACGGACAGCCAGACCGTGAAGGTGACGAAGATTTTTCAGGACGGGCAGAAAAAGATGCAGGAGATGATGGGCTCGAACATGGGCGACCGCGAGGCGATGCGCGCCTCGTTGGCAACTATGACGGCGAGTCAGGACACCCTCATCGAAAAACTACTTACCAAAGAGCAACTTGCCAAATTCGAAGCACTTAGGAAAGAGCGCCAGCAACGAATGCGGCAACCACGGCGCGGGCAATAAACCGTTGATGTTCGATTTATTGCAGGCTTGCGTTGTGACAAAAGTCGGACATCTCAACAGTGTGATATACACAACAGGCGTTCCATAGTATGGAACGCCTGTTGTTTTTTCGGTGTGATCCGTATCGTGTTTTTTTGGGGGGATGAACTATGTTCAAGGTATTACTGTTCATAGAAGAGTAAATGGTTCTCTATGAACAAAGACGGAAGAAAACGACCATGAAGCATTTCAACGTGGTGTGTATGCTGGTTATTGCACTCGCGCAGGCGAACGCACAGTATGCTCTGCAAGATGCATATCCCAGCCTGCCGGCATTTTCCTTTCCGGTAGAGTTGGTTCACGCGTACGACGGGACGAACCGTCTTTTTGTCGTTGAACAACGCGGCAGTATCTGGGTATTCGAGAACAATGGTTCTGTCTCCACGCGGAAAGAGTTCTTGAATCTGTCCGACCGCGTTTCACAAAATGGATATGAACTCGGTCTCTTAGGGCTTGCCTTCCATCCCGACTACGAATCGAACGGTTATTTTTTCGTAAACTATACTACTGGTATCTCCGGACCTTGGCAAACCGTTGTTTCCCGCTTTTATGTAAACCCGGCAGACCCTGACTCCGCGCTCAAAGAGAGCGAATTCGTGCTGATGACGTTCAGCCAGCCGTATAGTAATCATAATGGCGGCAAGCTCGCATTTGGACCCGACGGGTATCTCTACATCGGTTCCGGTGACGGCGGGTCGGCAAACGACCCGCAAAACCGCGCGCAAAATCGATCCAATCTCCTCGGAAAAATTCTCAGAATAGACGTCAATAACACAAGCGGCGCACTCAATTATGCTATTCCGCCGACGAACCCGTTTGCTGGCAATACAGAGGGATTCCGCGAAGAGATTTATGCCTACGGCTTGCGTAATCCGTGGAAGTTTAGTTTCGACTCGATGACCGGCACGCTGTGGCTGGGCGATGTTGGACAAGGCGCTCGCGAAGAAATAGATACGGTGGTCAATGGCGGTAATTATGGCTGGAGTTTGATGGAGGGGTTTCTCTGCACTCCCGAAGTGAACCCCGGTTGTCTGGATACTGCGGGGCTTCTGCGACCGGTTTGGGATTACACTCGCTCTAGCGGAGAATCAATCACCGGCGGATATGTGTACCGCGGCTCGGCGACTCCATCGTTGTACGGAAAGTATGTGTACGGCGATTTTATTTCAGGAAGAATCTGGGCACTCACATATGATGGCGTCAGCCCAACGTCCAATCAGCTCCTAGTACAACACTCGTCGAATAGTATTTCTTCGTTTGCCGAAGACCAGCAACAGGAGCTTCTTGTCGTCTCGCATGCAAACGGACGTATCTATCGTTTAACGGGACCGCCGGTAACAGGCGTGCAAGAAAGCGGGGCAACACCTAAAACGTTCTCGCTCCACCAGAACTATCCCAATCCGTTTAACCCGAAAACAACACTCGGATTTCAGATTGCGGAGTCGGGAATGGTTCGGTTGCGCATATTCGACCTTCTCGGGAATGTCATGGCAACGCTTGTCAACGAAGAATTACAACCGGGAAATTATCGCTCATCATGGAATGCAACAGGGTTTCCGAGCGGAGTGTATTTTTACAGGCTTGAGGCGGGGGCGTTCGTGGAAACAAAAACGATGTTGATGCTTCAATAAATATTGGACATTCTGAACGACGGCTCGCCGTCGCTCAGCCAATCTTAATCACCATCCCTTCGCGCGCGCCGAAGCACTTGCTCTTCCCGCGCATATTCTTGATGAGATTGCCGGCGTGCTTGACCATTTTATCTACCATTGCATCGTTATGAAGCGGGTCGTGGTGAAAAAGCGCAAGCCGCTCGACGTTTGCGCGCACCGCCCATTCCGCCACCGATTCGATGGGCGAATGCCCCCACCCTAATTTCTGTTTATACTCGTCCAGCGTATACTGCGCCTCGCCGATGTAGAGGTCGGTCTCCTGCAAAAAATCAATGAACTTCTCGTCGAGAAACTGCCCGAGGTCTTCCTGCTTCTTTTTTGTGTGTTGGTGAAGCGTGTAGCGGTACGGTTCATTATCCGTCGCATAGACCACACTGTGTTTGCCGTCGGATACGCGGAAGGCGAGCGTCATGCCGGGATGGTTCAGCGAGAACGGCTCGACGGTCACACCCGGAAGCTTCAGCGGCTCATTCATTTCCACGATATGGATTTCCGGGCTCATATCTCCGAGCGAGACCGGGAAATACTCCGAATCCATCTGGATGCGCAGAATTTTCTGGAACGGTTTGTCGTGCCCGGGCGGTCCGTAAATGGAAATCTTATTCCGTTTATCGTACGCCGGAAGAAAAAACGGAAAGCCTTGAATGTGGTCCCAGTGCGTGTGGCTGATGAACAAGTGCAGGGAGATGGGCTTGGACTTAAACTCTTCGAGCAGGCGGATGCCAAGCTCTCGAATGCCGGTGCCCGCGTCGAACACGAGGATGTGGTTCTTCACCCGGACTTCCACGCAGGAAGTGTTGCCGCCGTATTTAAGCGTTTTTGGTCCCGGCGTGGCAATCGATCCGCGCGTCCCCCAGAATCGTACGGTGATCATGTCGGTTGGGTTCGCTGGGTAAAGAATTTATTGGCGGTGCTTATTAACTCGTCAAGGTCGGCAGGCTTCACAATGAAGGCGTCTGCCCCGAGTTCGATCGCCTTGTCCATGTCGGGCTTGTAGGATTTCGCCGACGTGATGATGACCGACGTGCGAGTCATTGTAACATCCTGGCGGATGCGGCGGCAGACTTCAAAGCCGCTCAACCCGGGCATGATAAGGTCGAGGATGACGATATCCGGGCGCTCCGTCGTCGCAAGCTGTAAGCCGTCACTGCCGTTATCGGCGGTAATGACCGTATAGCCGCGGTCGGAGAATGCCTGTGCGACAATCCTCCGGAGCGATTCTTCATCATCAACGACTAAGACTTTAGTAGCCATACGCGTAAGTGGAAAAAATGTTGGCATTCAACATATTAATATCTTCAACGAAAGGCAAACGGCACGAGTGCAGATTGCAGAATTTGGAGTGCGGATTGAAGCCTTCAAGAGCGAAGTTATCTCACAAAAAAGCTAAAAAAAGGCGTGTTGCGGTAAGGTCTGAATGCAACGATTGGGAGGATTATTCAATGCCAATATCCACACTCAGCATTCCACAATCCGCAATCGGTAGTCGGGATGAACCCGCTTCTGGCGGGTCGGCTCCCTTACAAAAAATCCGCATTCCGCCTTCTGCAATCCGCAATCGGTAGTCGGGATGAACCCGCTTCTGGTGGGTCAGCTCCCCTTACAAGAAATCCGCATTCCGTCTTCTGCAATCCGCAATCGGCAGTCGGGATGATCCCGCT
>DATCJD010000068.1:0-11483 GCA_036507435.1 Bacteroidota bacterium | reverse complement strand
AAATCCCGACACTCACCGCGAAAGCGAAACTGACCATCGACCCCGGCACTCCGGCAGGGCAAATGCTTCGTATGAGGGATCGCGGTATTCCCCGCTTGAACGGCTACGGCCGCGGCGACCAGTTGGTGCGGGTAAACATCTGGGTACCCCGTCGGATGAATGCACGCGAAAAAGAATTACTCCGTGATCTGTCGAAATCGGAACACATCAACCCCAGCGAAGAAGACCGGCGCGAAGCCTCGAAGACCTTCTTCGAAAAAGTGCGCGACGCATTTTCCTGACTCTTATGTGGCAACGGCTTGTGGACTGGCTCGCTCTGACGGCAACCGAACGCAAGGTGATTCTCTTCCTTGCTGTGGCGCTTCTTGCCGGCATGAGTATCCGTCTTGTTCAGGACGGGACGCGGGAACTTCCCCCGTTTGACTACCGGACAAGCGACAGCGTGTTTGCGGCGCTCAGTGCCGCCCTGGACAGTGATACGCTGGGCGGCAATTCCATAACCAAAGAATTTCACGGAAAAGTAAATATCAACGCGGCAACCGACGTGCAGTTGGAATCCCTTCCCGGTATCGGCGCCGTCCTTGCGGAACGCATTCTCCGGCACCGGGAAACATACGGGCCGTTTCAGACTGCCGAGGAACTGCTGAAAATAAAAGGCATCACAAAAAAGCGGTTGGAACAAATAAAAGATTTCATTACTATCGATAGACCAATATCTAGTCTCCCGGAGGAATAATGTCAGTTTACCATGAGGCCAAAGGCTCTCCAATCTATAAAGGAATTATTGTCGTACTCCTTGCCTTGTTAGTGTACGTCGTGTACGAACCGTATACCATCAAAGCGGCGGAGGAAGCCTACCGAGCTGAATCCCGCGCCCGCATGTTGAATATCCGCGCGGCACAGCTCCAGTACATCAACCGGTATTTTCGCTACAACAGTTCCCTTGATTCTCTCGTCCAGTTTGTCCACGATAGTTTGTTGACAAGCGGGTCGTGGCAGGAAATTTTCCTCCCGCTCTCCGGCGGAACATTCGCCCCGGAGTCATTGCTTCACTCACCAAAATCATGGCGCTCGTATCAATTTACCGCCGTCGACACGGCGAGGATCAAAAAATACGAACTGATTTGCCCGGATGGGTACGGCTCTATCGGCACGCTCACGGACGATACCCGCGTCAATAAAGCGTCGTGGGAAGACTAACCGGTCTCCATGAAACCCATCCGTCAACTTGGCGTCTCATTCTGCGATAACCGCATCCAAATCGCGGAAGTCGAACAGGACAAACAGCCGACCGTCGCCATTCTTGCTGAACGGGATTCCTCGCTGGATTTTTCGAACGAGGGCGCGAGCCTTTCCGCTGACCACCCGAAAGTTTCCTCCACGATAGAAGAATTAGCAAGCCTGTTCAAGCAGGCGGGCACGAGCGCGGAGCAGATTTCCTACGCGCTCCCGACGAACCCGCTCTTTATCCATACGTTTCCCGTCGACCCGACACTCGAAGACGAAGAACTCAAAGAATACCTCGCGTGGGAATTACAGCAATACTTTCCCGACGCGGGACCGAAAGACTTTATCACGGACGCGCATGTCATCCCGTCGAAAGACAAAGACGCGAGACGCACATTTATGGTCGGCGTCCGGCGCGGTATTGTCGCTTTCCTGCAGAAGGTGACCGCCGGATTGAAAATGAAATTGCAAATCGTCGACATCGACCATTTCAGCAGTGAGAAAACCTTCAAGGCAAATTATCCGGAATTGAAGAAGGAGAACGCCGTGTTGTTCGGAGTCGGCAAGTCGGGAATTGACGCAAGCGTTGTGAAGAACCATGAAATGGTGGACTACCGTTCGTACCCGAATACGGCGGCGAGCCTCGGCTCAACCATGACGCAATATTTAAATCATGTGAAACAACTCGACGATGTGCAGAACGTCGCAGGCTTGTATCTCCACGGCAACCAAGTTCCTTCCGACACTCTTGCAGCGCTCAGTTCCGAGACCGGCATTAAAACCGTCTCCGTCGACGCGTTCCGCAAACTGATAGCCGGGGGGTCCGTCGATAAAACTCTCGCCGCAGAAAGCCACCGTTTCGCCGCGGCAATCGGATTAGCTCTGCGCGCTTCGTAAATGAGGATTATTGCCGGCACGTATGGCGGAAGAACGCTCTCGACCTTGCGCGACCTCTCAATCCGCCCAACAACCGATCGCGCGAAACAAACGATGTTCGACATTCTTTCGAACCGGGTCGATTTTTCGGGAATCGAAGTGCTCGACCTGTTTGCAGGAAGCGGAAGTCTCGGGCTGGAAGCAGTCAGCCGCGGCGCACAGTCAGCCGTCTTCGTCGAAAAATCTCTCAAGTCGATCAGCGTCCTCGAGCGGAATATCGCTTCACTCGGATGCGCTGACCAGTGCACGATCCACCAGGCGGATGTTTTTTGGTATCTGAAAAACGTGCGGCACCGGTTTGACATCGTCTTCGTTGACCCCCCATACAAACTGGAGCGCATTACCGAACTGCCCGCCGCGTTGTATGAGGCGTCCATTACCAAGCCCTCGGCATATATCGTTATGGAGCATAGTAAAGAGACACCGATGGAAATTTCGGAAACGATGTACGATATTATCAAAAGGCCGTTCGGGCAGACAACAATGTTGATTCTGAAACCGCTTCACAAGTAACAACCTTCCGATGGTTTGAAACATTCGGAAAGTTTTTCAAGCGAGGCACTTATGAAAACCGCCATTTACCCCGGAAGCTTCGACCCCATTACCAACGGCCATCTCGATATTTTAGAGCGCGCAATCAACCTGTTCGACAGGGTGATTATTACCGTTGCGCGCAACTCGACTAAAAATCCCCTCTTTACAGAGGAAGAACGTCTCAAGCTCATGCGGGAGGTGGTGAAACAATACAAGCAGGTGGAAGTGGATTCGTTCGAGGGACTTCTCGTAGATTACGCGAGGACAAAAAAAGCCATTGCCGTCGTGCGCGGATTGCGGGCAATTTCCGATTTCGAGTACGAGCTCCAAATGGCGCTGATGAACCGCAAGCTTAATCCGGGCGTGCAGACAGTATTTCTCATGCCGAACGAGCGGTACACGTATCTTAATTCTACGATTGTGCGCGAAATTTCACGGCTCGGCGGAAACGTGAACGATTTTGTGCCCCCGGCTGTGAAGGCGGCGCTCGATAAAAAATTTAAGACACAGAAAAAATAGCCACAAAGTCACGAAGACACAAAAAAGGTTTAATATTTTTTACCATAATCTTCTTTAGTTTCCCCTGTGCCTTAGTGTCTTCGTGGCAAGCGTCATTACTATCCTATGCTGAAACTCTCAAAAAAAGCTATAAGCCTTGAAGCGTCCCAAACGTTAGCCCTGTTCGCCCGCGCAAAGAAGATGAAAGCGGAAGGACACGACGTCGTGAGCCTGACTGCGGGTGAGCCGGACTTCCCTACTCCGCAACCCGTGAAAGACGCCGGCATCAAGGCGATTAACGAAAACTTTACCAAGTATACCTCCAACGCGGGCATTCCCGAACTGCTGAAAGCGATTTCGGAAAAGCTCCGCCGCGAGAACAATGTGGATGTGCCGCCGTCGCAGATTCTCGTCTCTAACGGCGCAAAGCATTCCGTCTACAACGCATTGCAGGCAATGTGCAATAAGGGCGACGAGGTACTCATCCCCGCGCCGTATTGGGTCAGCTATCCGGAAATGGCTAAGCTCGCCGACGCAACGCCCGTGGTCATTACTTCGTCTATCAAGAATGATTTCAAGATCACCGCCGCTCAGTTCAAGAAAGCCATCACCAAGAAAACGAAAGCGCTGATCCTCAACTCTCCGAGCAACCCGACGGGCTCTGTGTATTCTCCCGAAGAGCTTGAAGCGCTCGGTGAAGTCGTGCGCACAACCGGCATCTACGTGATTTCTGATGAGATTTACGAGAAGGTGATGTTCGACGGCGCGACGCATTTCAGCATCGGCTCGATTGATGCGATACGCGACCGGGTTGTGACGGTCAACGGCGTCTCGAAAGCGTACTCCATGACCGGCTGGCGGATCGGCTACATGGCGGCGCATAAAGATATTTATACCGCCGCAGAAAAATTGCAAAGCCAGATGACGTCCAACGCTTCATCCATTTCCCAACGAGCGGCGCACGCCGCGTTGACTATCAACCTCGACAAAGACATTGCGTACATGGTGAGTGAATTCGACAAACGGCGAACATACTTGATGCGGGCGTTTCAATCGCTCAAGGTAGAATTTAACTACCCAAAAGGCGCATTCTACCTGTTCATCAACGTAAAGCCGTTTCTTAACACTTCTGCCGATGGAATGAAAGTAAAGACATCCGACGACCTGAGCGAGTATTTCCTGATGAAGCACCATTTAGCGATGGTGCCGGGAACTGGCTTCGGCGCAAAAGATTATGTGCGTATCTCTTACGCCTGCTCGATGGCTGAGTTGGAAAAAGCGATGGAGCGGTTGAGGAAGGGTTTTGGACAACTGAGAGATTAATACTCCTACTATGCCAACTTACGATTATCGTTGCGGAGAATGCGGACACGAGTTTGAAGAGTTTCAATCCATGTCCGCTGAGATGCTGAAAACCTGCCCGAAATGCGGCAAGGATGTGCTGAAGCGCGCTATGGGCTCCGGAGCGGGGATGATCTTCAAAGGCGGCGGTTTTTATCAAACGGACTATAAGCCAAGTGGAGAGGGGAAAAAAGCCGATAAGCCGAAATTAGAAAAGGCGCCGGATACGAAAACCGACGCCCCAAAGGAAACAAAAAAGACGGAGACCAGCTCAGACTCTAAACAGACGAAAAACGACACGAAATGATGTCATCCCGAGCGAAGCGAGGGATCTCGTTTTTCCAACGAGGTTACTCGTCGTCACAAAAGCTGACTCCTATCCTGAAGGATGCCTTCGCTCAGGGTGACGCGCATTTTTATTTTACCCCTCCACCTCAAATCCTTTTTTCCTTAAAATCTTTGCCGCTTTTTTTGAGACTTCGGGAGAATCGAACGACAGCCGGAATGTCCCCCCGCTCCCCTCACGGATTTTCAGCAATTCCATATCCTTGATATTAATGTTTGCTTTTGCGAGAGCGACGGTCATCGTCGCAAGCACGCCCGGCTTATCCTGCACATACACATACAGATCGCTCAACGAGCGCAGAAATCCTTTCATGTTCCGCGGGATGGCATTTCTCAGCTTGCGCGCGGTGGCAAAATTGTTGCGGAGAGCGGGTCGGGCAGAATGTTTCAACATTGAGCCGTATGAGTTTAATTCCCGAGTCATCAGCACGAGCGCACGGGCAATCTCGGCGCGGTTGAATCGTAAAATGTCACTCCACACATCGTAGCGGCTTGTGGCGATGCGCGTCAGGTCCCGAAATCCCCCTGCCGCAAGCTGAAGGTGCTTGCGCGCCTGCTTGTGGCGCAGTCCGGCGACATTCATGAGCGCGACGGCGGTGAGTTGCGGCACATGGCTGACCGCCGCGGCGACGGTATCATGTGTCCGCGCGTCCATTTTCAATACCCGCGCTCCAAGCGTATGCAGAAAATCACTCAGCGTTTTCACGTGCGTCCGGCGAGTGTGCTTGAGGGGAGTAAGGACATAGATAGCGTTTGCAAACAGCAATGGGTGCGCAGCTTCAATTCCCGAAAGTTCGATGCCTGCCATCGGGTGCCCCCCGATAAAATTTCCCCAAGGGAATAATTTATTCGCTACAGTGACAATCGCCGATTTCACACTGCCCACATCGGTTACGAGCGTCTCTGCGGAAGCATACCGAGCAACGGCTGGAAGGAGCGAGAGAATGTTTGCTGTAGGACACGCGAGAATGACTAAGTCGGCATTCTTCACGGCGGCGGCGATACTTTTTCCTGCAATATCAATCGCTCCGCGCGTACGAGCCTTGCGGAGAACATCAGGCTTGTCACAACCGGTAACAACGACTCCCTTCACTCGCCGCTTGATTGCCAGTCCGAGCGAGCCGCCAATAAGGCCAACGCCGATGATAGTAATGTATTTATAAGATTGGTTCATCGTTCACACATTTTCTAAAACACTAACGCGAAGGCGTCCCGCCGAGCACGATTGGTATTCTCGGCCAGAGGCCTTCGCATTAGTATGATTGCTTACGCCAATTTTCTGCCAATCGCCTCGGCGATGATCTTGATTTCCTTCATCATCTGGTCGAATTGGTCGGGATAAAGCGATTGTGCGCCGTCGGATTTGGCGTGGTCGGGGTCGTGATGAACCTCTACCATAATGCCGTCTGCGCCTGCGGCAACGCACGCGCGCGCCATCGGAATGACTTTATCCCGGATGCCGATACCGTGCGACGGGTCGGCGACAATCGGCAAATGGCTTTTCTTTTGTATGACGGGTATCGCGCCGATATCCAGCGTATTGCGAGTCGCCGTTTCAAACGTACGGATACCCCGCTCGCAGAGGATAACCTGCTGGTTACCTCCGGAGAGGATGTATTCCGCCGACATGAGCCACTCCTCGATCGTTGCGGCTAAACCGCGCTTGAGCATGACCGGCTTCGAAGCCTTCCCAAGGTCTTTCAGGAATGTAAAATTCTGCATGTTGCGCGCGCCTACCTGCAGGACGTCCGCATATTTTTCCACCAGGTCAATTTGGCTTTTATCCATCACCTCCGTAATGACGCACAATTTATATTCATCGCCTGCCGCGCGCAACAACTTCAAGCCTTCCTCGCCCATGCCCTGAAACGAATAAGGCGACGTGCGCGGCTTGAACGCTCCCCCGCGCAACACCTTTGCGCCGGATGCCGCGACGGCTTTCGCTACGGTGAAAATTTGTTGTTCATTTTCTACCGAGCACGGTCCTGCCATCACCACAACTTCATTGCCCCCGATTTTCGCAGAGCCGAGGTCAATCACCGTCCCTTCGCTCTTGAACCCCCTGCTCGCGAGTTTGTACGGCTCGGTAATGCGCACGACCTCTGCAACGCCGGGAAGCAACTCGATTTGCCGGTGGTCGAAATCCGGCCGGACGCCGATGGCGCCCAGAACGGTTTGCTGTACACCCGTCGAGCGGTGTACATCGAACCCGTGTTCATGTAACACCTTAATAATGTGTTCGATTTCTTTTTCGTTCGCGCCTGGTACAGTTACGACAACCATAGGTAGTGTTTCGTTATTGAGTGAATGATGATGTGTTGATTGAATTATTCGTACCGGTCGAGCTTAAATTTTTCTCCGAGATACAATTTGCGCGCTTCCGCGTCGTTGGCAAGAAACTTTGCCGTCCCTGCTTTTAAAATTTTCCCTTCGAACAATAAATACGAGCGGTCCGTAATGGAGAGCGTCTCGTGCACATTGTGGTCGGTAATGAGCACACCGATATTGCTCTTCTTCAACTCTCTTACAATACGCATAATGTCTTCGACGGCAATCGGGTCGATGCCGGCAAACGGTTCATCGAGAAGAATAAACTTCGGGTCGAGCGCTAATGCCCTCGCAATCTCCGTGCGGCGGCGCTCACCTCCCGAAAGCATGTACCCCTTACTCTTGACGAGGCTCGTCAGCCGGAAATCTTCGAGGAGCTTATTGCATTTCTCCTCTTGTGCCGCGCGTGGCAAGCCGCTTAGTTCCAATACCGCCATCAAATTTTCTCTGACAGACAGCCTGCGAAATACGGACACTTCTTGCGGGAGATACCCGATGCCGAGCCGCGCACGTTTGTACATCGGCGTCGTGGTGATCTCGGTATCGTCAAAAAAAACTTTTCCGCCTTCGGGCTTCACCATGCCGACTATCATGTAGAACGTCGTCGTTTTGCCTGCACCGTTGGGACCGAGCAACCCGACGATTTCCCCTTGTTTCACGTCAATACCGACCGAACTCACAACGGTGCGTTTCTTGTAACGCTTGACCAAGCCGTCCGCACGCAATTGGCTTCCGTTCAATGTTGTATGAGTTTTATCAGCAGTCGAGGCTGTTTTTTTTCTAGTCTGTTTCATTGGAAAATGTTTAAATTCTGCCGCCTTGGCCTTTTCTCGATCCAGCGAAAGCCGTCGAGATTATAGCGGTGCTCACGGTTCATCATCATGTTTTCCGGATAGTACTCGCCCTGCACGCCGCCTAAAACGGTAATGTCGTTCACGATGCCGTCGATAAAATCGATGCGGATCCGGTCGCCGCTTGCACGGTTCGCGCCGTTCGGGCGGCTCTCGTCGAACACATAATACAGGCTAATGGCATTGCGCACCGCTTCGATGCGTTCGAGTTTCTGGTTGGTAAAATACATCGTCAGCTCACGACCCGTCAGTTGGTCGAACCGGCTAACGTAAGCCGTATCGGCGCGCGAAACCGCCATCGCGCGTCCGCGCACATAGACGCTCCGCAGTTTCCGATCTTCCATCGAAACGACCATCGAGTCTCCCATCACCTGATTTTCTCCGTACCACACGATGGGCTGGTGTTCCAAAATCATTTGGTCGCGCTTGGAGAAGTACGTCGCGCGCCCGCCTGTTGCGCTCAAATCCGACCGGGCAATCAAGACGCTATCGGTAGCAATGAACCGGTCATAGGGATCCTGAAATGCTTCCATCAGCCTGCTGACGACAACGAGTGTATCCACTGTCCCATCGTCTGTGGTGTCAATCTGCACTAGCCGTGGGTTCTTCGGCACAAGCGTATAGTGAATCTTGCCGAAGTGCACAAGCGAATCGCCATAAACCGTCATGGCTTGGTCGGGGTTCACCACGCGCACATTGCCGACCGCGATGGAGCGTTCGTCCTCTTCAAAGTACGTCAGCCGATCACTGTAGGTTATTGATGCCGAGTCAACGACGACCACCTCCCCTGTAAAATGCGCCCGCTGTTCTTCGGAAAAATACTCTCCTGCGTTTGAGGTCAGCGTCATGGATCCGCGATGCAGTCTAACGTTCTTCTTTATCACAGCTCGCTTTTCATCGCCGTAATATATCCCTTCTGCGGCTCGCAATTCCGTGCTGTCGCGCACTATCCGCACATTGCCGAACAACTCGACTTTATTCTGTGTCATATACCGCAGAGCGCGGTCGCACCATAATTTAATGACTTCGCCCGCAGATGAGGTCTGCACCAAATGCACATTGCCGATCAATTCCCGCACCTCTTCGCCGCTTATCGTCTTACCCAACAATGAATCCGCCGTGCGCAGTTCGACCACTTTATCCTGAGCAGTACCAACGGAGCATATGCAAAGAATGGCAATCACACTTGCTAAAACCAGCACGTAAGGATGTTTCGTCCCGTTCATGTGTCCTACTGCGGAACCGTCTCCCCGCTGACGCGGAAAATTCTGTAGCTTCGCAAGTGTTGGTCGGATTCAAACCCGAAGCCCTGCAATCGTTCCTTCGGCGAGGTGATGCGGACAAACTCGGGCGTATGAATCAGTTGTTTTCGGTTATCCCAGAATAATCGTTCTGTTCTCAGTTTTGTGCTGTCGGAAGAAACGACCAGCACATCGCCCGACGCGTCTAAATTTTTCGTGATGTCGTTGACCTTGCCTTCGTTCGCCGTGAGTACGGAACTTGTCTTCCCTTCCGTATCATAAAAATGCACGATAATGCCTTCGGTCATGTGCGTTTCTGCGGGCGATTGGAACACCCTGAGATACCCGGCATAAATAACGGCTTTGACTCTGCCTGAATCCGATAAAACGATCTTGCTGTTCCAACTTTCCTGCTGAGGGATCGTTTGGCTGTCTAGACCGGGAAGGACTGTCGGTTTGATCTTCTCTTCACACCCAGTCAGCGCAATAATAGAACTCAGAAACAGTACGTTCCTTATGAGCGGCCGACTCATCCCGCAGATTCTCCCCCAATACCCGTTTTGACCAAATCGTGCAGATGAAGAATGCCGACGGGGTAATTTTCCTCGTCCACAACGGGAAGCTGTGTGATATTATACTGTTCCATTTCTTCTAACGCGGCGACGGCAAGCAACCCGGTGCGAATCGTTTTGGGATTCTTCGTCATGGCTTGGACGGTTGTCACGTTCGAAACATCTTTCGTACGCTGAAGCAGGCGACGGAGGTCGCCGTCCGTAATGATGCCGCAGAGTTTTCCGGAATCGTCCGTCACACAGGTCGCACCGAGACGCTTCGACGTCATTTCGACGATTGCGTCCGCAAGCGGGACGTTCTGCCGCACCACCGGCACATGAGAACCGGACGCCATAATTTCTTCCACGCGCAAAAAGAGCCGTTTTCCCAAATTGCCGCCGGGGTGGAACATAGCAAATTCTTCTTTGCTGAAGTTTCGTTTATCCAACAACGCAATGGCAAGCGCGTCGCCTAGTGCGAGCGTCACAGTCGTTGACGCAGTCGGGGCGAGGTCGTGCGGACACGCTTCTTCCTTCACGCTGATATCCAGCGCAATGTCACTGTGCTTCGCGAGATGGGAATTGAGATTGCCGACCATCGAAATTATTTTCACGCCGATGCGCCGGAACATGGGCAACAGCTCGCGGATTTCCTCCGTGTCGCCGCTCTTGGAAATACAAATGACAACATCTTCTTTCCTGACCATTCCGAGGTCGCCGTGCACTGCATCAGACGGGTGAAGAAAAATTGCCGCGGTGCCGGTCGAATTCATCGTCGCGACAATTTTGCGGGCGACTAAACCTGATTTCCCCATGCCTGTAATAATGACGCGCCCTTTGGAACGCAAAATCAAATCGATGGCTTCCGCAAACTTCCCGTTGATTTTCTCCACGAGAGCGGCAACCGCTTCCGCTTCAATGCGGACGACTTCTTTGCCTTTTTCGATTGATGCATTCATTGTCTATATTATTTTTCCAACCTGATAAGTTGTTTCAACCGTTGCACCAGATTTGGTTTTTCATCTTCTACCACGATGTTCCCTTCAAGCTGTATCTTCGTTCGCAACGCGTTGTATGTGCGGAACGCATGCGATAATTCTGCATCGCTAAACTGTGACAAATCAGAAAAGAGCCGTTTCGAATCGAGTGCAATCTTCGGATCACGGATATTCTTGTGTAGCATCAATTCATTGTAGAAATTCGTCACCGGAATAGGATGATTGATTCCAGTCCGCTCATCATAAACCCACAATCGTTTGTCGGTTGCACAGACGGCGAGCATCGCCGTTCGCCCATGTTCCGACGACAATGAGACCTCCCGCAGTCTAACGCCGCACTTTGGACATACCTGGCTTGGGAGCCAACTTGACAGTGTCCATCGTCTTGTTTCATTAAAACGCGCAGGGTCGACATTCCCTTGTACGCCCACAATCTCAAATTCTACCTGATTTTCCAGCCTTTCCCTAATGCTTACCGAAAGCTCGCCGGTCGGCGTTACAATACTGCCGTGTGCAATAATCTGTGGCAACGGGGACTCGTTATCAGGCTGTTCGTCCGGAGCGGCGAGTATGTAGTTTCCTTCCCCGCGTCTCCCCTGTGAAACAACATTCCAGTTCTCGACAAAAGTTCGG
>DATCJD010000067.1:0-9529 GCA_036507435.1 Bacteroidota bacterium | reverse complement strand
GGTATTATTCCGGCGAGTGACATTGCGGAATTGAAGAAGAGGGGGGTCGGAGAAATTTTTACGCCCGGCGCATCGACGAACGATATTGTCGGCTACATCCGTTCGTGGGCGAAAGACCACCGGAAGGATTTACAGCCGGGTTAGTCTAGTTCAAGAAAAGTATAAACAAACATCCCGCTTCGAGCGAAGTTCGAGCGGGATGTTTGTTTTGAGAGCCAAAGCATCAGACTTTGGCGACGTTGACAGCCTGCAAGCCTTTTGGTCCTTGCTCTACGTCGAATTCTACAGGTTCACCCTCCTTCAAGGTTTTGTAGCCTTCGCCGGCGATGGATTTATAATGCACGAACACGTCTTCGCCGCTCTCGCGTTTGAGGAAGCCGTACCCTTTTGCATTATTAAACCACTTGACTGTACCTTTTTCCATAAGGTTAGCCCTTTGAAAGTTTGACGTCCAACACCAAATTTTTGTCTCTCAAAAAACAAAAAAAGCCGCACAAACGTATTACCGTTCTTGCGACTTTCGTGTTCAGCTGTGTTCCATCTTAAAATAAAACTACTGGTGGAGCGACACAATTGATGAAACAAAAACGGTGCAGTGAATTACGTAGCGAGTATACAACTCGTTAGAGAAAAAAGCAAGTTCATCTTTTGCGACTGTCTCTCAGATTCTCCAGTCTTTCCGTATGGGCTGTAACTCTTAGGGTTTTTCATTGTCCAGCCAAATGCCGAAGCCCGCACGTTCTTCATCGTCCAATTCCTGCGGCGGAAGTTCTTCGGGTTCCACGCGCCGCCGTTGGATGTGAATGCCTTCGGAAGAAAAGCCGAACAGGTCGTCCACAGAAAATATCCTTTTGAAATCTTCCGGCTCAAAGAAAAGCTCGAATTTTCCAGACGCGTCGTCGATGCGTGAGAGGTAGTAGGCGACATTTTCATCCGGAAAATTCCTATCCCATTCTTCAACCAGCCTTGCATTATCGAGCAATTTAATGCCCGGTTGGGAACCCGTTATGTAGTACGAGACCGATTGTCCCTGCCGTGCGGGCACACCCGCCCGTTTGACTACCTCGTACGCCGCCGCCGGCTTCCGTTTTCCTGATGCGATTTCCTGTATGTAGGTTTCGAGAGAGTCCCGGAGTGTTTCCGTTTTACAGAAGTCGTAGACGTCGATGTTATGGTTTCGTATTTCGTTCACGGAGGAGACGTAGAGACGGTGCAGTTCGTCGATGTTTTCGTACAATAAACACTCGATGCATTGACGCAGGTACCGCCGGATGAACCGCTCAAGGCTCCGTGACGTTAACGAACTGCCCTTTAAGGTTATGCGCTTCTCGGCGTCTAAGAGCGCGTAATTTTTCTTTTTATAGCTAAGCATTTTCACATAGCGGCCCGAATACGCGAGCGTGATTCCTTCGGGTAGAGAATCGGAAAGCCGCGAGACAAATGCCGCTTCCTGTTCTTCGCCCCTGACATTATCCGGAGGGACGCAGTACAGCCCGTCCGTATCGACTTCAATCACGGTGCCGTTATAGAGTCCTACCTGTTTGATGATTTGCCGTAACAGTTTTTGTCCTGTGGTGGTGACGACGTCTGCCTTCTCAAAATCGCTGAACAGTCCCTTGACATATCCCAAATAGCCGTAGAAAGAATTAATGAGAATTTTATAGGACGATTGCAGGGCGTTGTATTTACTTTTTGTCAGAGGATCTTTAGTGCGGCGCATGTTGTCTTTTGCTTTGAGTCTCATGGCGAGCAAATCTTTAAGTAACGCGGGAAAGATATTCAGTTCATCATAGCGTGGTGTGATATTATTGCTCACGATGATGGAAGGGTAGAGCGACTCCACGTCCGCGTGGATGACGTCAGACAGCACTCCCGTGACGAAGATATCCGAATACCCGCCCGTTGTTTGGATGCCCGGAGTCGGTTTTGGCACCGAATGCTTTTGACGCAGGTATTCTCTCAGAAGAAGAGATTCAATTTTTGCCGTTGAGCCGGAACGCGTTAAGTACGAGTACGGAAGCGGGCAGACCTGCGTGAGATAAAAATAACTTGGGGAAAGGTGCTCACTGAGCATTCGAGTTTCACGCACATCGTCGAGTGCGTACTCGTAAAGCTTTGCCGGGTCGTGGTCCCAGTGCCATGATATTTTATTGCCGGGGATATATACGCGCTGGTTCGACGCAAAACCGAAATACTGCGCGAGGTATTTCAATCCGTAGCTTTCGAGCGACCGCGCAGAGACGTCGTACGTTTGCGCCAGCAGGAGAGTATCCACCAGACTGCGCCCGTTGAGTTCGTATGCTAGTACAGTAGACTCTTGCTCCGCGCCCGCAGGACGCACGGTAATTGCTTTTAGACTGCTCTCGTCGCGCCCGACGGCGCACTCTATCTCATGCAACTCGCACCGTCTCAAGATGTAGGGAAGGTCAAACCCGAACAGGTTATGCCCTTCGATAACGTCCGGGTCCTTTTCTTGAATGAGTGAGACGAGCTTTCTGAGCATCTCCGGTTCATTGAGTTTCTTGCCGTCGATAATTTCTTCCCAGCCGTGATTGTCTGAGAGTGAAATAATAATGATACGGTCTTCGGTTTTACGTGGGTTGCTGAATTTGTACTCTTTTGAATATGTCTCAATATCCAACTGCAATCGGTGTACATCATCGAATGCCATCTGCTTAAAGTACGTGATGCCTTGTTGCATCAGATACTGGCTTGCAGGGTCCGGACGCAAGAGGATAATTTCCGCTTCAGTATAGCTTTCAGCGCGTTTTTGAGCGGACTTATTGTATACACGCAGGGCGTGGCGAACGGCATCCCACATATCCGACCAGCGGGGAAATGCCGCAAGGTACTGGTAGTAATTGTTTCCGTCGAGCCGTTTGCTCCAATATTTCTTATTGTACCCTTCTAGGTAGTGTTCGCTGGCGAGAAAAAAAAACGGGAAGAATTCAGCATCGTGATGCGAAATCTTCCCGTGTTCTCTTCGGTACACTCGTACGGTCGTATCGTTCACCTGGTGGACGGCGACGACATATGCTAACGGATTATGTCCATGGAGGAGGTCGTTCATGGAGCCTGTCGAGAGTTCCGGGCATTGCTACTTCTTGGAATATGCTTCAAGGAACGGTTTGAGAATATCCACCGGAACCGGGAAAATGGTCGTAGAGTTATTTTCCGTTGCGATTTCACGCAACGTTTGCAAATAACGCAGTGTGAGTGCGCTGGGCTGTTCGGCAAGGATTTTCGCAGCATCGGAAAGACGTTGAGAAGCCTGGAACTCGCCTTCTGCCGCAATAACTTTTGAACGGCGTTCGCGTTCCGCTTCGGCTTGCTTCGCCATCGCGCGTTGCATCTCTTGAGGCAGGTCGATGTGTTTTACCTCAACATTGGAGACCTTAATGCCCCATGGCTCTGTCTGGTGGTCGATAATCTTTTGAAGCTGCATATTAATTTTATCGCGTTCCGCCAGGAGGTCGTCCAGTTCGGATTGTCCCAACACACTCCGCAGGGTTGTTTGCGATAACTGCGACGTTGCAAACAGGAAGTTCTCTACCTCCACAATCGCTTTCTGCGGTTCGACAACGCGGAAATAGATAACGGCGTTGACCTTGAGCGATACGTTATCTTTTGTGATGATATCTTGCGGTGGTACATCCATCACAACGGTGCGGAGACTTACCTTCACCATTTTATCAATGAGGGGTATCAGGATGATCAGTCCGGGACCCTTGACAGCGATAAGCCTTCCAAGCCGAAAGACGACGCCGCGCTCGTATTCACGCAACACTCGAACAGCGTTGGCAAGAAGAATGAGGCCGAAAAATGCGGCCATAATAATGAATGCAGTTGTCGGGTTCATACTCTATTCCTTTCAGAATTGTTCTACGCGTAATTTCAGGCGTTCCATGCTTACCACCTTCACCTGCGCGCCTTTCGTTATTTTACCGGATACGGATTCAGCGTTCCAAATTTCACCATGAACCCGGACTTGTCCGGACGGGTTCAAGACGGTAACTGCTTCACCGATTTCTCCCGCGAACGCTTCTTTACCTGTTGCGGGTTTGAGCCTCTGTGCTTTGATTCCATACCCGATGACAAACATAAAGAAGATGACCGTTAATGCCACACTGGAAAGAATAAGGCTCCAGGAGATTTCGATAAATTCCAGTCCAGACTCCGAGCGGATAAGCATCATCGAGCCGAGCAGGAGGGACACGACTCCACCAACGCTCAACATTCCGTAGCTGACAACTTTTATTTCCGCAATAAACAGAATGATCGAAAAAATAATAAGCGCTAACCCTGCGTAGTTTACAGGCAGTGTGTGGAGAGAATAAAACGCCAGAATCAGGCTGATGACGCCCACGACGCCCGGCAGAATCGAGCCAGGATTATAGAGTTCAAACATGAGCCCGTACACGCCAAGCATAAAGAGAATGTAGGCAATGTTTGGGTCGCTCATGATGTCCAGCAGGCGTTCGCTCCAGCTCATTTCAATCTTCTCAATTGTGGCATTAAGTGTGCGTAAGACGACCGTGCCGGTTGAAGTTTCAACAACGGTGCTATCGGCTTTTTCCAACAGTTCTTGAATGTCCTTTGCCACAAAATCAACGACGTTTTGCTGGAGAGCCTCATTTTCCGTGATGGAAATACTTTTTCGTACCGCCTCTTCCGCCCATTGGAGATTGCGTTTGCGTTTTTCGGCAATGGAGCGAATAAACGCCGCGGCGTCGTTCGTTGCTTTCTCCGTCATGACGGAATCCATTCCGCCCTCAAGCGCAACAGGGTGGGCGGCGCCGATGTTTGTGCCCGGAGCCATAACGGCGAGATTCGCCGCCAGAGTAATAAACACGCCCGCAGATGCCGCTTGTGAGCCGGCAGGGGAGACGTAGACAATGACGGGGATTTTTGCTTCGAGGATATCACTAACAATAACACGGGTTGATTTGAGAAGTCCGCCCGGCGTATTAAGCTGAATGATGAGGCACGCGGCGTTCTCGCTTTCCGCATAACGCAAACTGTTATGAATAAACTCCGATGCTGCCGGATTGATTGCACCGTCAATTTTGATAGAAACGACTTTCTGCGCCGTTGCAGACTGTGTCAGTAAGACGAAGGCGATAAAAAAGAAAAGATAGATTGGTCGAGATATCATAGTCGGCGGTGATTCGCTTGTAAGAAGATACTAAATCTCGACTGAAAAAAAAAGAATGATACACGTAAGACTGGCAGCGTCTTTATCGTCATTCTCATTGGAACTTTGGACACTTTTTCATATATTTTGAGAATATATCAGCTTGGAAGGGTGCGAGAGTGGTTTCCCGTAGGGACTCCTACAGAGAAATCGGCCGGTCTCGAAAACCGGAATAGCCTCCGGGCTATCGAGGGTTCTCCCATAGGGACTCCTACGGAGGAATCCCTCCCCTTCCGCATAAGATCAAAATGAGACCGAGGGTTCTCTCCTGAAGGGACTTTGCGGAAGACATTCCTTCGGAACTACGAAAAAGACAATAAGTTTTTTTTGGGAAGGGTGCGAGAGTGGTTGAATCGGCCGGTCTCGAAAACCGGAATAGCCTCCGGGCTATCGAGGGTTCGAATCCCTCCCCTTCCGCATATCGATGAACAGAGTTATTGTGAGTTGTAGGGTAGGGGAGAAACATCGGAATAGTCTCCGGTCTATCGAGGGTTCTCCCATAGGGACTCCTACGGAGGAATCACTCCCCTTCCGCATGTTCATCATATTCATCTCTCCTCATGAAAGTAACGAGAACATTGTATGCGAAAAACAGGAAGGAGTGGCGTTCGTGGCTGGCGAAGCATTATAACCGGGAAAAGGAAATCTGGCTGATCTATTATAGAATAGATTCAGGCAAGCCCCGTGTCCCTTATAATGATGCTGTAGAAGAGGCGTTGTGTTATGGTTGGATAGACAGCACGATGAAAAAGGTTGATGTCGAAAGCTTTGCTCAGCGGTTTACTCCCCGCAAGCCCCGAAGCCAATGGTCGGCAATGAATATAGAGCGGGTGAAACGATTACGTCGAAAAGGAAAAATGACGAAAGCAGGGCTGGCTGTATTTGTTGAGCCGGGTAAACAGTTACTACAGAAGTATGCTTCGCCAGGACGCGATATCCTGAGCATATTGAAAAAAGACAAGATGGTGTGGAAAAATTTTCAGAAGTTTCCGGATTCGTATAAGCGAATCCGTATCGGGTGGATTGAAGGCGCGAGGAACAGGCCGAAAGTGTTCCAACAGAGGCTTCGGTATTTTCTTAAAATGACAGCCCAAAATAAAAGATTTGGCATGGTTCAGTAGTTTTTTTTTCGGGAGCAAGGCTTGGAAGGGTGCAGGAGTGGCTTAACTGGCACGCCTGGAAAGCGTGTGTGCGGGAAACCGTACCGAGGGTTCGAATCCCTCCCCTTCCGCGTAGCGATGAAAAAAGATATTGTGAGCAGTAGAGTAGGGGGAAACCCGGAATATCCTACGGGCTATCGAGGGTTCTCCCGAAGGGACTCCTACGGAGAAATCCCTCCCCTTCCGCAAAGCAACAAACTCAAGAGCAAGGTAATTTCGAAACGCGTTATTAGGTGGGAAGAACTATAATACTCTAAGACCTCATTGTTTCGGCGGGGTCTTTTTTTGTGTTACGGCGTTATAGATATCAAACTCTCCGAGGCGTTCCACCATGTCGATCATAATCATTTTAGCCCCGCCACGCTGAACAATTTTTCCGGTTATCGAAACCCTGTCGCCAATAAACGGGAGCAACATTTCATTGAGGCTTGCCGGTTTGGTCTGCCTGCCGAGGAAGTAGACGGTACCGGTTTTTTCTTCAACAAGAGCAAGTGGTACACCGGACTTAGCGCATTCCCTGTGGTCGGGTCCACTTCCGCTACCCATACTGCCTTCTAAATAACATTTGGTATCGACGATTTCGCCTTGTAAAATGATTTCGTCTGACTTCTTCGATTCTTGTCCCAAGGCATGGAACGACAACAAAAACATCATTCCGAGAGTGAGGAACAATCGTGAACACTTGGCCATCGGGGTCTCCTTTAATACAATAAAATGAATCACTAATCTAACACTTCTACAGCAGAGAGAGTTCCAGAGATAGATAAAGCCCTCCGCTGGTGGAGGGCTTTATATTATAACTATAATTTGTCAGGATTAAGGGCTTTTTCTATTCGTGCCCTGCAATCTTGAAGATGTGCCCGGGTTTCTCTATCTCCTGACCGACCGACAGCGGCCACCAACAGTCGGTCAAGTTCTTCTAATTCAAGCCGTAGTAACGCGCGTGCCTCTCCCGGCAGGGGAGTGGGCGGAGGAACTGAGACGCCCGGCGGCAGTCCTGCGGGTGGGCTGAACGGAGGTGGATTGAGTTTCATGTTTGCAATCTCCAGGAATGCGCGTTGGAGATTCCTGCGGTACAAATCCGTCTTGACGAGGTTGGCTGAAATCTCCGTCCATACTCCAGAGCGTACATCAGCAAGAAGCTCTGCCACCGTATAACGGGCAGGCTGATTTGGCAATGCTGAATACGTGACCAATCTGCTGAGCCGGTCATTATTGAAAAGAATGGTAAGCAATAGACGGTGACCGGCAAGAACACGGTCTGCCGCCCCGTTGGATTCTATGAGCGACAGTATTTCTGGTTTCAAAAGTTCGGTCGGTGTACGAAAGCCCTCTTTATTCAAGAATGCCATTGCTGCTTTCTGGCGTTCTCGAGTAACGGGTGTATGAACGATGCCCGCCTGGCCCGCAATACGCTCTGTGCGGATGACCCCGCCGACGAGATTCGCCACGTGGCCAAGCTCCCGATTTCGTTGACCGAATACCTGCCCGTACATCTCGCGTAAGTTATCGTAGTTTTCGCCGGTCGTTGTAGTAGCCTCAATCAGCTTATCGGTAATGCGCACAAGGTTTTTCAATCCGTACGTGGTTGCCTTAATCGGGTCATCGCCGAGGTCTTCCGTTTGCGCGGTTGGGTCGATGCCATCGGGATTTCCGAACCGGAGGTATGGTTCGGTTTCCTGCCGGGCGGCTATTCTATTCAGTTCAGCTTTTTCGTCGTCCGGAGTGTTCGCGCCGAAGATAGGTTTGTAACCCCATTCCGTTACAAATTTATCATAGGGGCCAATCATGGGGATGGTGCGGACTTTATCTCCCGGTTGTGCGATGTAGTTAAATCTGCCATAGTCCATGATAGATGCTTCTGTGCCGAACTGCGACGTGAATGTCCAGCTTCGTAAGCTATCCACGGGGTATGACGACGTTGCCTTCATGTTGTGTGGAAATCCGAGCGAGTGACCTACCTCGTGGGCGGCTACATACCGCAATATTTCGCCTACGAGACTGTCGGGTAAAGGAAGTTTAGCGGCATCGGGATCTACATTACTCGCTTGTACGAAGTACCAATTGCGGCCGAGATTCATGACGTTGTGGAAGAAGCCGATATCGGCGTCGAGTATTTCACCTGTCCGCGGGTCGCTGATGTGCGGTCCATACGCATTTTGTATTTCTGAAGGAAGCCAGCGGATAGTCGAATAGCGTGCGTCTTCGGAACTCCAATCCGGATCCTCCTCCGCGCTGGGGGCGTACACACCCATAATGGCGTTTTTAAATCCAGCTTTTTCGAATGCAACCTGCCAATCATCAACACCCTTCTTCAGCCAGGGCTTCCACGTTTCCGGAGTTCCACGGTCAATATAAAAAACGATGGGTTTTTTGGGTTCGCTCAAGCCTCCCCGCTTGATGGCTTCGGGGTCTTTTGGTTCAAGTCTCCACCGGGAAATGTACCTGCGCGGTTCTGCTCGCTGGCTGTCATAACCATAGTCGTATTGCAACGCGCTGAAAAAGCCGACGCGAGCATCGAATAAACGAGCCGACATGGGATTCTCCGGGAGGCGGACCATCGAGTGGTGCATGGTGAGGGAAATGGTCGAGAGTGAATTATCCACCGGAATTGTTCCGCCCGCATCGTAGGTGATGGTCGCTTCCGTTTCAATGTTATCCGGGAAGGATTTTGAGTATTCCACGAATGATCGCTTTGAGTCCAGCCGTCGAACGCGCAAACGCTCGCGCTGTGTTTTGCTGAGCCCTAATTCCGCTATGTCGGTGGTAAATAATTCCGTTACGTCGATAACAATGCCGGAGCTGTCTTTATTGTATGCCTGGATATCGAATGCGGCAAGGATTGGAGGCAAGTTGGCTTTGCGCACAACCTCTGCGACAGGCAGTGTATCAGCGGCAACCGATGCGTAGTAGACAGCTCTGAGGAAAATTTTATCCCCGATCCGTTCCCATTTCACAACCTGGCTGTTGATTTCATCGCCCCCGTATCCGAAACCGGACTGCGTCTTTGCCTGTCTGCTCACAAAGAGGAAGTCCGTGTTTACTTCCTTATTGGGGATCTCAAAGAACAGTTTTTCTTTAATACGGTGTGCGATGAAGAGGCCTGAATCGCTTTTCGCTTCCTTGGTGATCACTTCGCTGTACGGCTTTAAGCCGCCTGCAGGTTTTGGCGGTT
>DATCJD010000066.1:0-5704 GCA_036507435.1 Bacteroidota bacterium | reverse complement strand
ATATTCCTGTCGCAATATTTTTGCATACCCCTCAACGCTAATCAACGGTTCTTTCAGGTCGTGAGAAACAACATACGTAAAATCATCCAGCTCCTTATTGCGAGCTTCGATCTCTTGAGATTTGGTAATCGTCTCTAGATGTAGTTTTACCTTCTCAATGGCGATGGCGACAACACTGGAAATGCTCTCCACAAGCGCAAGGCTGTCGGTCGAATAAGCATTGGCGTCGTACGACTGCACAGAAAGTATGCCGATAATACGGTCTTTCGAAAACATCGGGACGAACATGAGCGATACCGATGGACGCTGTGTATTTCCGAAAGGGAAATAGCGGGGTTCTTTTACATCCGAGGGGCGCAATTCTAGAATAGATTCGCGCGATGAGACAACCTTCGCGCACGCAGTGGCTTCTTCAAGTGAAAACACTGCTTCATAATTTTCACGGATCATTTGTTGCCCGTTTAACGTGTCTACGACATAGATCGGGCGGACGAGATCTTTCGTTTCATCATACAGGTTGATAAAAAATGCATCGGTGGGGATGACGCGCTTCACCTGCTGATACGTTTTCTGAGCAATTTCCTGCAAGTCCCACGTTTCAGTCAATGCCCGACTTAATTCGTACAACACCTGGAGGCGTTGAAATTGCAGTGCCAGCTCATGCTGTTCCTCCTGACGTTCGGTAATATCGCGGGCGATGTTCACCATCAGTGCGGGTTCACCCGAAGAATTACGTAATAACGTTGTGCTCAAGCTGACGGAAATCTCTTTTCCATCTTTTCGACGCCAGACAACGTCGAAATCCCGCAAAAAATTATTCTCGCGAAGACGTTCCAACCAGCGAATATAGCTCCGCAAATCTTCTTCCGATACCCACGGATACGGAATGTCCATCCCGAACACTTCTCGGCGTGTATACCCGGTCAGCTGTTCGAATCCATCATTGACATCGAGAACTTTCCCTTGCAAATCAGTGATGACAAGAGCGTCAACCATCGAGTTCACAACATTGCGGAACAGCCGCTCGGAATCGATAAGCCGTTTTTCTAATTCTTTCCGGTCTGTCACGTCGGTGATGGAACAACTGACTGCGGGTTCGCCTTTGAATACACCGAGTGTCAATGAAGCTTCTACGCCGATTAACGACCCGTCAGCACGGTGCATCTGAATTTCAAACTTGGACGGTATCATTTCGCCGCGCAACCGGCGCTGGGACAGCAGATGAAACGAGCGGCGTGATTTTTGTTCGATAAACTCCAACACAGGCTTTCCCTCAATGTCTGTTGACGCGCGGTAACCCAGAATACGCGCTAACATAGGGTTGGCTAACGCGAGCTGGTCTTTTTGAATAATGCCGATTCCATACGGCGCGTGTTGAACGAGAAAGCGGTAGGGGTCTTCGCGGTCAACTTGTTCAATGGGAGCGAAGCCTGTTTTGACTTCTTTTAGTATTGCGCCGGGAAGCGGCTGATTGGAATGCTTCGTTGTCTTACGTAACTTCTTCACCTGTCCGTTCGAACGATGCGTACTGCCCTTACGCTTTCGCCGGTTTTTTGTACCGTTTACCGTACTGCCGTGACGTTGTACAGAGGAATGTTTGCGAGATATTTTTTTCACTCTTCGGACTCTTAAATAACAATGAGAGGTTTCTGAAAAATTATTTACATACTGGTAGCTGCAACCTTTGCCAACGGCATCCCCTTGGGATAGGCTGAGCTTTTCGAATAAATTCGCAGGCTACCAAGGAGACAACGGTTACCTTGAAAACATCTATTTCGCTTGAATCGGCGTAAGCACAAGCGATTCTTGAAAAATTGTTGAACGCTCGCGGACAGTGTTAAAAATCGTCTCCGCCCTGTCTGCTGTGGAAAACTGGGGTTGCCAGTGTATGACAGATACAGGCATTAATTCCACGTCCGGCTCGCCATCCGCTAATACCACTTTCAATACGGCTGTATCGTATGTGTGCCTTGCGTTACCGCCGAAAATAAAATTTCCCAACGAGTACGCAATTGTTGCGCCGCGGTATCGTTCAATTCCTTGCAGAATATGGGGATGGTGTCCAATAATGAGGTCTGCCCCGGCTTCCACGACACGATGCGCTAAGTCAATTTGCCATTGCTCGGGATATTCCTCAAGCTCCGTGCCCCAATGAAAATTTACGACTACGTAGTCCGCCTCATTCTGAAGCTTTTTCACATCTTCTACGATAAAGCCCTGAAACCTTGGTGCAAGACCTGCGCTATCTTCTGTTGCGGCAAATGTATCGCCGCCGTGGTAACCGAGAAAGCCTATCGTCTTACCTCTCACCGTTTTAAGGATAGACTTGCGTGCGTCACGAAGATTTTTTCCGACCCCCACATACGGAATGCCGACGGAGTCGAGATTCCTCATCGTCTCGTATATCCCCGACCGTCCGTAGTCTGCGAGATGATTGTTCGCCGCGTTAACGATATTCACGCCGCCATGCTGAAGAATGCGTAAAAATTTGGGCGGCATTTTGAAGTTAAATTCTTTTTCAATTTTTTCATCCGATGTGGTAACGGGGTTTTCTAAATTCACCATAAACACATCGTAGGGCTTGACCGGAGCCCAGCGCTGAAAAATATAATCTGTCTTTTCACCGACAGCCGTTTCAATGTGCCTGGCGAGTGTCACATCGCCGGCGAACACCATCACAACCGGGTCCTGCGACTGACACCAGAGCACAGAACTCATAATAGAACACAGAACCGTCAATCCAGCGAATCTCATTCCTTTCTCCGATAAAAAGCGCGTGAAGCAATTGATAGTAGCAAAACTTCACGCTAAAAACAAGACAGCGCAGGATAGGGTGGTGTCCTAATTTGAATTAAGTTTGGTGGGAAAGGCACTTGCCAGAGGCATCCTTCGCAAAATGTCTGACCTACCTAACGAGGACACAACTCGGTCTATTTTTATCACAAAAAAAGGCGTCTCGAAAGCGAGTACGCCGTATTGTAAACGATACTATTTGAGAATTATTGCAGTAACGCGCGGGAGATAATAATGTGTTGAACCTCTGAAGTGCCTTCGTAGATTTCCGTAATTTTAGCATCGCGCAAAAAACGCTCGACGTGATATTCTTTCATATAGCCGTATCCGCCATGGATCTGAATAGCTTCGAGTGCCGCTTGGACTGCAATTTTGGAGGCGTACACCTTAGCCATCGCGGCAGCGGTTACGTAGTCTACACCTTCATCTTTTAACACTGCGGCGCGCAGTGTTAATACGCGTGCTGCCTCTACCTTCATAGACATTTCAGCGAGCTTAAATTGAATCGCCTGAAAATCCGAAATGGGTTTATCGAATGCCTTACGCGTCTTGCTATACTTGATTGAGGCTTCAAGCGACCCCTGGGCGATTCCTAATGCTTGCGATGCAATGCCGATGCGTCCGCCATCGAGTGTTTTCAGCGCAAACTTTATTCCGAAACCCTCTTCTTTTATCAAGTTTTCCATCGGAACCTTACAGTCGGTGAACGACAAGGAAACCGTATCCGAACTGCGTATGCCTAATTTCTTTTCTTTTTTTGCCACTTCTACGCCCGGAAACGCCTTCTCCACAATGAACGCGCTGACGCCTTTCGACCCCTTGGTGCGGTCTGTTGCCGCCATCACCAAGACGATGTCGGCATTCGCCCCGTTGGTGATAAAATTTTTCATGCCATTTATCACATAATGGTCTCCGTTACGCTGTGCTGATGTGCGCTGGTTTGTCGCGTCGCTTCCTGCCTCCGGCTCAGAGAGAGCAAACGCGCCCAATTTTTTCCCTGAAGCGAGATCCGGTAAATATTTCTTCTTCTGTTCCTCCGACCCATATGTCTCGATTCCCCAGCACACGAGTGAGTTATTCACGGACATGATCACTCCGACCGCAGCGTCAACCTTCGATATTTCTTCTACCGCGAGAACATACGATACGGTGTCAAGCCCCGCGCCGCCGTACTTCTCTGAGACCATCATCCCCTGAAACCCAAGCTCACCGAGTTTCTTCATTGCTTCAAGAGGAAATTCTTCTTTTTCATCCCGCTCGAGAACGGTAGGAAGAAGTTCGTCTTCGGCAAACTTGCGCGCCGTCTCTTTAATCATCAGCTGTGTTTCGTTGAATTCGAAGTTCATAGGACGAGAAGTGAGAGCTTAGGGTATCTTCTGAGTATAGTCGTAAAAGCCGCGTCCGGATTTTTTGCCGAGATGTCCAGCGGCAACCATTTTTTTCAGTAATGGACAAGGGCGATATTTCGTGTCACCCAAGCCGTCATGCAAGACATTCATAATAGATAAACAGACATCGAGCCCGATAAAATCCGCAAGCTGAAGAGGACCCATCGGGTGATTCATGCCCAATTTCATAACCGTATCAATTGCTTCGGGCGTCGCCACACCCTCCATCACGCAATACATTGCCTCATTTAGCATAGGTAACAAAATACGGTTTGAAACAAATCCCGGATAGTCGTTTACTTCCACCGGCACCTTCTCTAATTTCTCAGCCAATCCCTTGACGATAGTATACGTCTCATCGGATGTAGAATGGCCTCTGATGACTTCTACTAATTTCATAAGGGGTACGGGATTCATAAAATGCATCCCAATAACTTTATCGGGGCGTTTGGTAACGGCGGCTATTGCTGTAATCGAAATTGAAGAGGTATTGGTAGCAAGGATGGCGGCAGGGTTTGTAACGCTGTCAAACTTTGTAAATAATTCCTTCTTGACCGCCTCGTTTTCAGTCGCCGCCTCAATGACAATATCGGCATGTTTGCAGGCTTCTTCGAGATTGAGAGAAGTCTTCAGACGACTCAAAGTCTCCTTTTTTTGCTCATCTGTGAGGGTCGCTTTTTTAACCTGACGGTCTAGGTTGTGTTGAATCGCACCCATGCCGCGGTCAATAAATTCTTGTTTTATATCGTTCAGCACGACCGAAAACCCGTACTGAGCGAATGCGTGGGCTATTCCATTGCCCATCGTTCCCGCTCCAATCACAGTGACATGTTTGATATCCATGGGGCTCTGTCCTAATTCAGTATCTCTACTATCATCCCTGCCGCTTCGCCGCCGCCGATACAAATAGCCGCCATCCCGCGTTGTTTGTTACGTTGCCGTAGTGCGTGAAGAAGAGTAACGAGAATCCGTGTGCCGCTCGCGCCTATCGGATGTCCTAACGCAACAGCCCCGCCGTTCACATTGACTTTCGAGTTGTCAATCCCAAGCATCTTATTCGCGGCAAGTGTCACGACTGCGAACGCCTCGTTGATTTCAAAGAGGTCAATTGCGTCTTGTTTCAGTCCGGCTTTTGCGAGAACTTTGGGAATCACATCAACCGGGGCAGTCGTAAACCATTCCGGCTTTTTAGCGGAGGAAGCGAATTTTACAATACGCGCCAGTGGTTTGACGCCAAGCGATTTCGCTTTCTCTGCAGACATTACGACGACAGCCGCGGCTCCGTCGTTGATCTTAGAAGCGTTCGCGGCAGTGATCGTTCCGTCTTTTTGGAATGCCGGTTTCAACTGGGCGATTTTTTCGAATTTTGCTTTAAACGGTTCCTCGTCCTGTTCTACTTTCGTGTCACCTTTTTTTGACGCTATCGTAACGGGCACTACTTCATCTGTGAACTTTCCCTCTTTCCAAGCCGCAATCGCCTTTTGATAGCTTTGAACCGAGAACTCATCTTGCGCTTCACGAGG
>DATCJD010000065.1:0-7335 GCA_036507435.1 Bacteroidota bacterium | reverse complement strand
AGAAGGCATTCTCCTGCGACCGGTGGAAATCGAACCCCTCGGCATTCATGGCGATGCGGTGCTTCTCGAACCGCACCTTCCGGTATTCGGAGAAATTCGTCGTGCTGATTTCATGTATTTCCCCGTCATACAGGTCCATAATGACTTTACGGTAGTCGGGCGAAAACGAGATGGTCCCGCGCTTCGCGGTAATGGTCGCGTGCATATTGTTCTTTGTGTAGTCGAAGATGGTGACACCCTCGAGGTCGTTGGAATACTCAAACGTTTTCCGGACGAGGATGCTGTAACCCTGTAGTGCTTGCGAGAATAATCCGGGCACAAGCGAGAGCGTAGGTTTTTTTCTTGAGATGTCGGTAGAAAGCGCGCGCACGCGGTGGTTTGCATCCGGAAGCACGTCGTTGTTAAACCGCAGGACGAGAAAGGTGACGACAAGCGAAGCAAGCACCACCGGCGCCATCATGCTGTAAAGGCTGACGCCATTCGAGCGCATAGCGGTGATTTCATGCGTGGAGGAGAGCGTACCGAACGCCATAATCGTGGCGACGAGCACTGCCATCGGCGCGGCAAGTACGACCATCCAGGCGATATTGAGCATAATCAACTCAAGGATGACCATCGCCGAAAGCCCCTTTCCCACGAGCTGGTCCATAAATTTTACGATGAACTGCAGAAGAAAAATTCCCATCATCACAATGAAAGCAAAGATAAAAGGAACGGCGTGCGTCCGTAATATATGTCTCCAGAGAATCCACATGCCAATAATATAGCCAGATTGTGTGCGGATTACAAGATTGATAGTCTCAAGCATTGTGTCCTTGATTGGTAGGTCATCGTTCCTGTCTGACTGCTTTCTGACAGGCACGAATGCCTGTCCCACCAAACCTAATTCAAATTAGGACACGACCAATTTCAGCGACTGTGGGAACGAGTTTGAGAATAATTGGGCGCTCTTTTATTGCCTTTCGAGCGGACACTCGCTATATTCTATTCATGGAAGCGAAGAAGAATACGGCTGTTCGCAGTGACGACCTTGCACGGCTTCGTCGGGAGTCTCTTCAGCGCGGGTTGAATGAATCGGAACTGCACGAGAACCCCGTCGTCCAGTTTCAACGGTGGTTGGAGGAAGCGCTCGCCGCGCCGTTTCTCGAACCGACGGCGATGACACTTGCCACCGCGACGAAGGACGGAAAACCTTCGGCGCGTATGGTACTGCTGAAACAGGTCGATGAGCACGGCTTTCTGTTTTTCACAAATTATGGAAGCAGGAAAGGAGAGGAGTTGGCGACAAACCCCAACGCGTCTCTTCTTTTTTACTGGGACGCTCTCGAGAGACAGGTGCGGGTAGAAGGGACGATTGAACGCGCCTCACAGGAAGAATCGAAAACATATTTCGATTCCCGTCCGTTTGCGAGCCGCGTTGCGGCGGCAATTTCCCATCAAAGCAAAGTTGTCGCCAGCCGCGAAGAATTGGAACAGCGGTTTCACGAACTCGCGGCACAATCTCAAGACAACAATGTCCCCCTGCCTCCGTACTGGGGCGGATTCCGTGTTCTGCCGCACACATTTGAATTCTGGCAGGGGCGTGAAAATCGTCTGCACGATAGGATTCGCTACTCGGCAAACGGCAACGGCTGGCGAATAGAGCGTTTAAGTCCGTAAGGTTGTCCGACTTGCTATTCAGCCATATTTTTGCTAAGTTTTTTGAGAACAACGTTCCCAAAGAACGTGGGGATAGTCTGAAATACCGCCGGCGTCGTACCGGTTCCTCGATTAATAGAACGGAGTAGAATTAACCTCTTCGCTACCATCGCAGTATGAGTGCTGTAGAGCTTGAGCAGCCAGCGTGTACGTTCATTATCCATCTATTGCATAAGCGATTGCGTGATCTCAGGTAGCGGTTCAAAACCCAACGGTAGTCCTTTCTCCGTACGGAGCAACGGGCAACAGCGTTTCCGTCCATTCGCTATTCTAAGCGGATGGGGATGCGCCGCGCTGGTCTCTATCCTTTTTCTCGGTAATGCCCCCCGCCCGGAACTTCCTCGTGCCGGCGCGTTCGCTGATCTATCGTTCGCAACCGACTTCTCGCTTCTTCTTTTTTCCACAGAACAAGATACGCTTCCAAGACGACGCCAGCTTTCACAGCCCTCGCGGCGCGAACGCGCGGTACAATTAAAAATTGGCACGACCGATACAACCAGCACGCGAGATATAACGAAAACGCTCCTCGATTCCATTCGCGCTTTGCCGCGTGACTCTTCCGCGCGACTCGCGAATTTCCAGCATGTGCGTGAGGACCAGCCGCAGGTGGTCATGCTCGCCGCCAAAACTTCGCCGATGTATCTCGGCGCTCCAAGTCTCGTCCGCACGCAACACATCCTGGATTCACTGCTCTGGGTGTATTACATCAGCCAGACAGTCGTGGGCAAGGATGTAAAGGTTCCGCTCGAGATTCCGTTGGAAGAATACTCCAAACTTCGCCTGCGTTCGAATATACGAAAGAACTGGGAGATGCTGGCGCAGAGCTATACGCTTGAAGCGGAAAAAAAGAGGGGGCTTGGCGAGTTGTTCGGGGAAGTAACCACGCTGGAGATACCGGTGCCGAAGAACCCGCTGTTCAGTATTTTCGGGCCTAACCGGATTCGGCTGAATATTAACGGCTCGGTGGATATCCACGCAGGGTTCCGGAACACCCAATCCGACCAGTTTACATTAAACCCGAACTTGCAGAATCGAAACGAACCGGATTTTAGCCAAGCATTGCAGGTGAATGTCAAAGGGGAAGTCGGCGACAAACTGAAAATCGACGCCGACTGGAACACAAGCAGGCAATTCGAGTATGAAAATCAGGTCAAAGTCCGTTATACGGGATACGATGATGATATTGTGAAGAGCGTGGAAGCGGGAAACGTCTCGCTCGCCACGAAGTCGTCCTTCATCTCAAGCAATCAAGCGTTGTTCGGTGTCAAAGCCGCGTTCCAATTCGGTCCGTTATCGCTCACAACGATCGCTTCGCAGAAGAAGGGTCAAATCAAGTCGTTCGACGTCACAGGCGGAACGCAGGCACAGCCGTTCGACCGCCGCGCAACGGATTACGTCAAAGACCAGCACTTTTTTGTTGATTCGGTGTACATCCCGCTGTTTGATTCGGTGTATGCGAACATCCCCCCTCGTCCCGATATTGAATTGCAAATTCGCGATATGGAAGTGTGGGTATCACGCACCGGTGTGCCGGACCCAAACGACCGCGACGTCGTCGCGTTTATTGACGGGGCAAATGTTGAATTGTATCAGAATGACCTCGGTGCGCGCGGAGGGGAGTTCAATCAGGTTCAGGGTGAAGTGGAAGTCGGACGTTTCTATAAACTCGAGCCGGACGTTGACTATTTTTACCACTCGTACGCGGGTTACATTACCTTGAACAGGCCGATCCAGCACGAGCAGGCAGTTGCTGTCGCCTATTCGATTCCGAACAGGAACGACCCCTCGCTCCAAAGTACGATGGATATAGGGAACTTCGGAACCAAGGACACGGTCAAAACTTTGAAATTGGTGATGAAGCTCGTCCGCCCTTCCAAACTCGGACCGCAATTCAAACGCGCGTGGCCCCTGATGTTGAAAAATATCTATCCGCTTGGTGGCAGGGGCATTAAGAAAGAGGGTTTCGAGCTAAATATTTATTACGAATTTCCGGGCAGGCCCGCCCCAGGAGATGATAACATTGACGGATTCAATCTCATCCAGATGTTGGGACTTGACCGTTTCGGCGAGGAACCGGGTTCTCCTCCGGACTTTAAATTCGACTATTATCCTAATGTTACCGTCAACGAAGCCCGTGGTGAATTGATTTTCCCAACCGTCGAGCCGTTCAGAGCCGGAATCAGAAAGTATTATCTCGACCGCGGCCTTACAGTCGCTCAGGCGGATTCGTTCACCTTCGGGCAGATATATGACACCACCTATACTGCCGCAGTGAATAACACTCAGCGGAATAGATTCCTCATCAAAGGGAAAACGACGGCGTCTATTGCATCCACCTACAATCTCGGATTTGGCAACCTTGTGGAAGGGAGTGTGCAAGTGATTGTTGACGGCGTGCCGGCGTTAGCAGGTGCAGACTATACCGTTGATTATATTACAGGTCAGCTTGTCATCAAAAACCAATCGCTGTTGGTGCCGGGAAAGAATCTCCAGATCAAATACGAAGCGAACGACCTCTTCCAGCTTGCGTCGAAATCTCTCTTGGGCGCGCGGGGCGACCTCGCGCTATCCAAGTCAACGCTCTTCGGCTTTACTGTCATGAACCTCAACCAGCAGACATTGAACGACAAAGTCCGCTTAGGCGAAGAACCCATCAGCAATACCATCCTTGGCTTCGACGGCGGTACGAGCGTTGACCTTGAGTTTCTCACAAAGGCAATGAACGCCTTACCCAGTGTGCAGACCATTGCGCCTTCGTCGTTTTCGGTCAAAGGCGAAGCGGCGTACATGCTACCAGACCCGAACACGCGTAAGAGCAACATTCCTCAGGATGGTGGAAGCGGCATCGCTTACATCGACGATTTTGAGGGAACACGCAAAACGGTTTTCCTCGGCACGAACTACGGCAGGTGGTTTGACGCCAGCCCTCCGTTTTATATGGAGCAATTGGACTCGTACATTCCCGACCAAATCGACAGGACAGTTTCAACGAACGACCCTGCTGTGCTTCAGCAACTGTTGCCCGATACATCAAAAATGGAGTACAAAGGAAAACTGACGTGGTATAATATTATTCCCAGCAATGTGTTGGCAGAGGACCTTCGTCCGGACAAGCAGACAAGAAGCGGCGGTGAACAAGTTACCGTATTGGATTTTCACTTCAGGCCGCAAGAGCGCGGCTCGTTTAATTATTCTTTAGACCTTGATACGAAACTGAGGCTGAATCGACAAAAGGCATGGGGCGGTATCATGTTGTTGTTGGGTACGACGGCGACAAACCTCCTTGACGAAAATATTAATTTTATCGAATTCTGGGTAAAAATTGACCAAGCCCAGCCTACGGTAACGCTTCATATCGACCTCGGTTTGATGAGCGAGGATTTTGTGCCAACGATTACCCGCTCCCCTTATAGACTCAATACCGAAGACGGTCTCGGGGATCCGTTCAATCGAAACGGCATCCTGAACCCCGGAGAAGACGTCGGGCTGGATATGTTGACGAACGACGAGGAGCGAGCGCGGTTTGCCGCGTTCGTGCAACGGTATCCCGAATATAACGGCGACCCGTCCGGAGACGATTGGGTTCAGCCGTTCACGAATACATCCGACCCTCTTCCAAGCGATTATTTCGGCGTCAACGGAACAGAAGGCAATGCGAACAGTGAAACAGGGCGGTTCCCCAATACGGAAGACTTAAATAATAATAACGTGCTCGACCGTACGAACAGCTACTTCGAGTACGTGATTCCAATGGACACGACAAATCCGGATTTTCGAAAGTATATTTCCGGCGGCGGAGCGAACCAGTGGCACCAGATCCGCATACCGTTGAATGAGTTCAAAACGAAGATCGGCGACCCGACGCTGACCGTTGTGGAGGCGGTGCGTGTCTGGATGGAAGGCGCGCAAGACGAGGTGCTGGTGCGCCTTGCGGAGTTCAATTTGGTCGGCAGTAACTGGGAAGAATTAGTGAGGAACGACCCGAAGTTTCGCGTCAGCGAACGAAGCATTGAAGATAACCCCGGCGTGTATACCTCGCCCGATGGGGTCGGCAGGGCGAGAGACCGCTCGCGCCCGGACGAGCAGTTGCTCCTCAACGAACAATCGCTCGCGCTGATCCTGACCGGATTGATGGACGGCGAATCCCGTCAGGCGATAAAACGGTACGCCCGTCCATTGGATATGTTCAGCTACAAAACGTTGAAAATGTTCATCCACGGCGAAGAGAGACCCGGACGCACGTTTGCGTACACGGATTCGACAAACTATGACGCTGAGGTTTTTCTGCGGTTCGGCAGTGACACGTTGAACTATTACGAGTACCGCGCCCCGGTTCATCCTGGCTGGGCGGGGAACAACGTGACGATACATTTCGCGGAACTCACCGCAATTAAATTAGGCTTGGACAGCGCGCAAACGCAGAGTAATCCGATTCCTGTCCCGAATGGACCGCCCGGTGCTATTTATCGCGTGCGCGGATCGCCCACGTTGACGAATATCCGTTATATCGCTATCGGGGTTGAAAACCCGGCAGGGAAAGGGAGCGCCTTTCTCGACGGCGAGCTGTGGGTCAATGAAATGCGCGTGACGGAAGTGGACGACACGCCGGGGTGGGCGTACCGGTTCGACACGGCAATCAAGTTTGCGGACATCGCCAGTGTGTCGTTTGCGCTGACGGAGCGAGACCCGCATTTCCACGGGCTGGAAGAACGGTTCGGTTCTCGCAACACCGACAGGAACTGGAACATCGTCGCCAACGTCGGCTTTGAAAAATTCCTGCCGAATAGCTGGCGCGGGTCTACCCTCGCGTTTACCTACTCGCATACGGAAGCCGTACAGAATCCCAGATACCTGCCGGGTACCGACATCGTCGTCGACGAAGCGGCAAATCTTGTCGAACAACTGAACCAGCAAGGCAATCAAGGGAGTCTTGAGGCGGACGATATCCGGCTTCGCAGTCAAACGCTGACCGTTGTCGAAAGCTATGCCCTGCCGAGTATCAAACTCGTTCTGCCGTCGGAATCGTGGTGGGTGACGAAGACCATCAACAGCATGACGTTCGGCTTCACCTATAATACAACGACCCGTCGTAATCCTCAAACATTATCATTCCACCAATGGGCATGGAGTTCGCGGTTCGGGTATGCAGGGGATTTTGGGGATAATTATCTTGAACCGTTCACATCGCTCGGCGATTTCTTTTTATTCAGCCCGTGGAAAAAACTGCGTTTCTATTATGCGCCGAAGACTGTCACTACCTCTATCACGCTCAACCGAGGCCAGACGAATGAACAAGCGCGACTGCAGAATACTCCGAAGCCCGTCGTGCGTAATCTGAACGCTTCGCGATCGTTTAATTTCAACTGGCCGATTACCGACGGCGGCTTGCTGAACCTCGCGACGGACTACGACTTGACGGTGACGAGCAGTTTACTCCACTTCGAACTCGACACCCTCGGCCAACAGCGCCCGTTCTCCAGCATTTTAGGGGATATTTTCGGCGGAACACGGTTTATTGATTTTGGCGTGACGCAAAATTACGGACAAACAATCAATATCAACCCGAGGCCCGTCCTGCCCTCCGTATTCGACTTCGACAAAATTGTGACAATGACGACGCGGTATTCCGTTCGTTAT
>DATCJD010000064.1:0-14402 GCA_036507435.1 Bacteroidota bacterium | reverse complement strand
TACGCGAAGGCGAAAGCAAAACTCAAGCATTGATATCTTGAAGGGAAAAGGAGTTCGATGTGAACCTCTCTCATATTCACTGGCTTGGGCATGCGTCGTTCCGCATTGAGGACGGGGCGCAACAGATTTACATTGACCCGTGGAAACTCCCGGAGAACAGCCCCAAAGCTGACATTATCTTTATCACCCACGCGCACTACGACCACTTCTCGCAGGAAGACATCGCCCGCATTAGAAAAGAGACCACGGTGTTCTTCGCTCCCAAGGATGTTGCCCCTCAGATGAAAGGAAACGTCGTCGCCGTCGCGCCCGGGCAAACCTACACACACGGCGAGATGAAAGTCAAAACCGTCCACGCCTACAACATCGGCAAGAAGTTTCATCCTAAGGAACATAACTGGGTCGGCTATATTATCTCGCTCTCAAATGGGCAGAGCATTTACCACTCGGGCGACACCGACTTCACGCCCGAAATGCGGAATGTCGTTGCTGACATAGCGCTCCTGCCCTGCGGCGCCACCTACACGATGAGCGGAAAAGAAGCCGGCGACGCGGCGAATACGTTTAAGCCGCAGGCGGTTATCCCGATGCACTGGGGCGATATTGTCGGCTCACACGCCGACGCAGAGGAAGTAAAAAAGATGTTTAAGGGTGAGACGATTATTAAGTCGCCGGAACGGAGTTCACATCCGTGAAATCAGCAGTAATCCATATCGGCGTCGGTATTCTTCTCGCGGTCTGTGCAAGTTGTACGCAATCATACCCCTACCTGTTTCTTACGGACAATTGCCGGTGCGAGGAATACACGTATCGCGACCCGCAACAACGGTTTGAAATACTGTTTAAGGCGGAGTATGAAGTTGACGAGCGCGTGGTGACGACGGTGGAGATAGAGTTCCACAACCGCAGCAATGACACGCTGAGTTTACACCAGGCATACCTGAAAGGCACCTCGCGCAACGTCCGATACCAGTACAACGATAAATGGGTGCCGTTGCCGTACGAGGCTATCGCACCGCAGGGCAGTTACCGGACAATTTTTCAGGGCGGCGACTCGGAGGTCGTTCTCGACCCGTGGCTTAAAATTGCCGGTGAGCGTACTGTTCTGGAAATCAAAGGGTTGATGTTGGGGGAGAAGCTATTGGAGATGATACGTGTAGAGCTTGTGCCGGTTAACCCGAAACTAACGTCGTAGATGTTGGACTATCGTGATTCTTTCACAGATTCGTTTTCCTGCGCGTGTACCATCTGCAACACACGCTCACGGTCTTTTTTCGGCATGCGGAGTTTCAGGAGCACAGTATTTTCCTCATACGCGGTATCTAACACTTCACCGACAGAGTGCAGATAGGAAATCAGTTTCTGGTGCGCTTGCGAAACCTTCAGGTGTTCCTCGACGAACTCACTTTCCAGCAGCCTCAGCACTTCTTGATTTAATGTGTTAATATTGATACCCCGCGCGGCAGAAATGAACACGCATCCCGGATATTGCCCGGCGAGAGAATGGAGCATACTGCGTTCCTCAAGTCGGTCGATTTTATTAAACACCATCAACGTGGGCTTGTCATGCACGCCGAGGTCTTCTAACGTTTCTTTTACCACCTGTATTTGATCTTCAAAGCCTTTGTTTGTGACATCCACCACGTGTAAAAGCAAATCCGCTTCGATGATTTCTTCCAATGTGCTTCTGAACGACGCCACCAAATGCGGCGGCAGTTTGCGGATGAATCCGACCGTATCCGTCATCAGCATGTCCGCGCCGGAGGAGAGCGGAACGAGCCGCGTCGTGGGGTCGAGTGTCGCAAAGAGCCGGTTTTCGACGAAGACCTCGGAGCCGGAAAGGAAATTCAGCAGTGTGGACTTGCCGGCGTTCGTGTAGCCTACTAAAGCCGCGCGCGTATGCTTACTGCGCCCTTTCCTCTGAGTGACGCGCTGTTTGGAAATCCTCTCGAGCTTCTCCTGGAGATGGCTGATGCGCGTTTTGATCATGCGGCGGTCTGTTTCGATCTGTGTCTCGCCGGGACCTTTCGTGCCGATGCCGCCGTACTGTTTCGATAAGTGTGTCCACTGCCGTGTCAGACGGGGCAGGAGGTACTGCAATTGTGCAAGCTCGACCTGCGTTTTCGCTTCGTTGCTTTTCGCGCGGGTGGCGAAGATATCCAGAATCAGCGCGCTGCGGTCGAGCACTTTGCATTCCAGTTCGGTCTCCAAGTTTCGCACTTGCACGGCGCTCAGGTCGTCGTCAAAAATGACAAGCGGCACTTTGCCTTCGGTCACGAATGCGCGCAATTCTTCGACTTTGCCTTTGCCGATGAACGTGGCAGGCTCGATGCGGTCGCGGTCCTGCGTGACCCGCTTCAAGACCTCCGCGCCGGCGGTATCTGCGAGCAGGGCAAGCTCGTCGAGGTACTCTTCGGTTACTTCGCGGCTGACGTTCCGGGTTGACACACCGACGAGGACACAGCGTTCCTTGCCTACGGGTTGAAGTTCAATCATAATACCAATGTACGAAAATTGCGGGTAGGGACAAAATCAGGCATGTACGGTTTGAACGGCGGCGAGTTCCTGCTTGCTTTCGCGGGCGACAAACATTTCCGCGAGCGCGAGGACGAGCGCGGCGATGAGGAATTGCTTCCACAATTCGACGCCAAAGCGTGCCTGGAGCACTTGTTGCTGAATCTCTCCGGCGGCTTCGAGACGCTGGAGAGATTGTTCGGGAATACCGAGGCGTTCAAACATTGAGGTCAAGTCGTCTTCGCTCACGTGGGCGGTTTTGGATTCATCCGGGTGAATGTTGACGGCAAACTGATCAACGATTGTCGCGCCGCTTTTTACTTTGTACACACCGGGTTCGTTCGTTTCGTTGAAACGAATAATGCTTTCCGTCCCGGCGGTGTTCGGCTGGACTACCGTTTCGACATTCGTCGGCGATACGACGCTCCACCGCTCGGCAGTGCGGGTGCGGTTCCTGATAGTATACTCGTCTCCGACCATAGCGTCACGTTGTTGTGAACTCCCCTGAGCAAGGAACGAAACCGAGCGGTGGAGCAACGGAACGAATAACCCGCGATAGGGAAAATCCGACCACTGAGGGTTCGCCGCCACGCTATACAATAACAGTCTGCCCTCGCGTACCGGCACTTCGGCAAGGAATGACGACCCGTTCGTCAATGTGATGATAGACCGCGCCCGCGCGGGGAGTTGGTAGCGCACGAGCTTGGTGACGCGCGGCGATTCAACCAAACGCTGTTGCGTTGCACCACTTGTCTGTGGCTTTGAAATATCTTCTTCAAACATTCCCTGAAAGAGTGGATGCCGGACTTCCACGCGGTCGAATCCGACAAACGACTCCGTTTCCGAGCCGTCCGACTGCAGAGTTTCGATAATGGTGATTGGCGGAATCCCGATTTTTTCAGCCACGCCCGTATTGAAAGCGCTCTGCTGTGTTTGCTGTCCGGGGAAGACAATCAACCCGCCGCCCGCGGCAAGGAAGGATTCAATTCGGCTTGCCTGCACTGCTGTCAGTGGACGCGGTCCGGAAAGGATCACAACATCGGCGGCATCTATGTCGTTTGCCGAAAGCCGCTCAGGCGTTATTTCGTGAACCTGCACTGCGGTGCTCGTAGCCGATTCCCGAATACTGAGGGCAAGCCGAAGGAACTGTGTATCTTCCGAGGAGCCGACTAACAAGACCCCCACGCGCTCCGGAATGGTGAGCGTGAAATATCGCCGGTTGTCGAATTCGAGGTCGTCGTTTTCAAGCTCGACAATCCCTTCAAGCATCCCGGCAGATTTCGGTACTGCGGTGAAATCCACCTGTGTCGAAGCCCCTGCAGGAACATCCAAGCCCTTTTGTGCGACGCGCTCGCCGTTTAAGAAGAGACTGACGATATGGTTTTGGATGTTCTTCTCGCCTGCGTTTGTGACCCGCGCCTGAATCGTGAAGGCTTTGCCCTGCTCAAAAATCGAGTTGGGGATGGTGAGCGACTCGACGCCGAGATTATTCGGGTTGCGCGTGCCGCTCTCGACAAGATAAAAGCGCACGGATTCCGGGAAGAGGCTCTCGCGTGCGAGTGTTGCGGATGTTTTCGACGCCACCGCGCCGGTTTGAAAATCCGAAAAGAGGAATACTTCCTTGTTAAAATTTGTTGTGTTCGTAAGCAACCGGGCAGAGAGCCGCAGTGCGTCTTCCAGCGTGCCATGGCGGGATGAAGGTTTGCTTTCACGCAGGGCGGACCGCAGGAGTTCGAAATTCCGTGTTGGGGTAATGTCCTTTGTGCTGAGAGCGATGTCGGAGAGTTTGAGAAGAAACACTTCGTCTCCCTCTTTTAAGAGGTCGACTATGCGTTCAGCAGCTTCCTTTGCTTGCTGAAATCGTTCTCCCTGTTCATCCAGAGCGGTCATGCTTTGGGAGTCGTCGAAAATAAAAACGCTCGTGGTATTCGCGCGCTCGCCGAATGCCCCCGCCAGTGAGCCCTTGAGCGTCGGGCGCGCAAACGCCATAACGATGCAAATGACCAACAGTGTTCGCAGGAGCAGGAGGAGCCATTGCCGGATTTTTATACGGCGGATTTTCGTCCGCTGCAATTCCTTGAGAAAGCTCAAAGTGCTGAACTCAATCGTGCGTAATTTCCGAAGATTCAGCAGGTGCAGAAGGATGGGGATACCGGCGGCAAGTAATCCGAAGAGAATGAATGGGTTGAGGAACGTCATGGTAGTATAAAGACCTAAGTGGAGACTTCAGAAATACCCTAAATCATTTGGTAGCCGCAGGCTTTGCGTTTTTTGCATCCCGCCGTTTTTTTGGCGGGATAGCCTGCGAATGTATTCGAAAAAACGCAATCTATCCCAAAGGAATGCCTTCGGCAAAGGTTGCGGCTACCGGTAGGTAAATAATTTTTCAGAAGTCTCAAGTTGCTTCTATGTCTGCTCTTCTAAATTAAGCCGAAGAGTCCCGAAAAGCAAGGATGTGGGTAGTAACACATGGACTCATCCGCTTCTATGTTGCTGTCAAGGTCGGATATGAAATTTATATTAACCGAATGTTACTCTTCGCCGCAACATACATCACGGTACTACTGTCATTTGACCGTTGTGACCGGCACAGGTATGGAAAAACTGTGGTCGAACCCGCTACTGTAATGCAACGAGCGGCAGATGATAGCAGTTCCTTCGTTGCAATTCGGGGCTTATTTCGGTACTTTCATAAACTTCCATGAACATTCCAACAACATACCGTTCGCCGGTGCTCGTGCTGTTTGCACTCTGCACGATTTCCGTCGTTTGTTTTTCCCGCCAGACAGCAGATGAGCCAATTCGGGTTACAATCATCAGACCGGATGTCGAAGGGCAAGTGAGCCGTTTTCCCGCGCTCGTCTCGCACCAGGAAGTAAAACGCCCGAAAGTTGCCCTCGTGTTCAGCGGCGGTGGTTCACGCGGTATTACAGCTATCGGCGTGCTAAAGACGTTCGAACAAGCAGGCATTCCCATCGATTATATTGTCGGGACGAGTATGGGCAGTATTATCGGAGGACTCTATGCCGCAGGGTACACAACGACGCAACTACAGCGCATGGCGGATACCACACAATGGGATGCGCTCTTGAGTTTTAGCGACGATGCGCGCCGCCGCGATTTGTTCTATGACCAAAAACTTGCGGAAGATAGAAGTATCCTCGTTGTGCGCTTTGAAGGCCTTGAGCCGATCATTCCCAGCGCGTATTCGACGGGCCAAACATTCTTAAACTATCTGAACATCTTGACACTGCAAGGAATTTATCGCCCGGGTCCCAGCTTTGACAATTTACGTATCCCGTTTCGTGCTGTCGCAACGGATTTGATTTCAGGGGAGCGTGTTGTGATCGATCGCGGCGACCTCTCCATCGCGATGAAAGCAAGTATGACGGTGCCTTTGCTCTTCAGTCCTGTGGTTCAGGATACCATGTTATTGGTGGACGGAGGGCTTGTCTCGAACATTCCCGCTGATGTTGCGCGAGGTCTCGGCGCCGACATCGTCATCGCGGTTGATGCCACAAGCCCGCTACGCCCAAGAGATAAATTAGAAGCGGCATGGGAGTTTGCCGACCAAATTATGGGCGTGATGATGAAGAAGAGGAAAGAGGAGGAGCTGAAAGATGCGGATATCGTCATTACCCCGGCGTTGGGCGAACACCTTTCAACGGATTTTGAACGGCTTGATTGGATCATCGAACAGGGAGAACTAGCCGCTCAACAGCAACTACCGCGATTGCAAGAGGTCATCCACCGTCAATCTCATACTTTGTTAGCGGGAAGATCATCCGATTCTACGTACATGCGTCCTGTTGTGCGCTTCGATGAACAAGCGCTCGGTACGGAGTGGTCGAATGCCGTTCGCACGTTTTCTGCTCAAAACCCGATAGACGAGCAGGAAGTCCGGTTGTTTGCCCACGACCTCTACGAAAGTGGAGAATTCCAATCTGTGGAATTTCATGTCCATGCGTATCGTGATTCTACCGTACTCCAACTCGACGTCCGCCCCAACCCGGCGTTAACTTCCGTGGAAATTGTCGGTAATAACGTTGTTCCACCGGACACCCTAATCGACATTGTGACGCCGTTGATTCGCGCACGGTTGAATGTCCATGCAGTCACAAAAGCGTTCGAGGATTTGCTTGGGGCGTACCGCGATCGCGGGCTATCGCTTGCTCGTATTCGAGAGGTCACGTTCGATACGTCCACCGGGAAAGCGGTGATTGTGATCGACGAGGGAGTGGTTCACCGGCGTGATATTCGAGGGACTATCAAGACAAAAGATTATATTATCTGGAGGGAATTACCGTGGGAACAAGGCGAGGTGTTTGATGTGGCTCAGGTTGCCACGGGGATCGAAAATCTTTACGGTACCAATTTGTTTGAATTCGTCTCCGTCAATGTACACTATGAAGGGGAGAATCAGGAACGCAATATCGTTACGATCAACGTGCGGGAGCGGCGGACGGAGCTTATCCGCTTAGGCTTGCGTGCCGATAACGAACGCAATATCCAACCATCGCTGGATATTCGGGATGAGAATCTGCTTGGATTAGGCATGGAATTGGGCGCGCGGTTCTACGGCGGGCCCCGTAATCGCGGGCTGGTCGGTGAATTTAAGGCAACCCGTATTTTCGATACCTACCTGACGTTCAACCTGAAGGGCTACTACGAATACAAAGACGTCAATATGTACGGCGACGAACAATTAGGAACGCTTGAGCGCTGGAACAGGGTACAGATTGGCGAGTATCGCGAACTGCGCTCAGGCGGTTCGTTCTCTTTTGGCGCACAGTTAGAACGGTTGGGCATTGCATCGGTCGAGGGACGGCTGGAGACGCATCGCATCTGGAGCATTTCCGGGTCCCCATTCCCGACGGAAAGTTTCCGGTTCGCATCGCTGAAATTCGGAACGAAGCTCGATACGCAAGACCGGTTCCCGTTCCCGCGCACGGGAGTTTCGATCGATTTTTTCTATGAATCCGCGTTCGTCAAAGTCACCAGCAACGTCGGGTTTACGAAAATGTTTTTTCAATACAGAAATTATGAGACGTACTTCAGCCGTCATACGGTCAGCCCGAGAATTCTGTTTGGGTTTGCCGACGAGACTCTGCCGGTCACGGAGCAGTTCAGTATCGGCGGGCAGAACAATTTTTTCGGGTTGCGTGAAGACAACGCACGGGGCAGGCAATTATTTATCGCAAGTCTGGAATACAGGTACCACTCGCCGGTCAGTATGTTCTTCGATACGTACCTGAAGATACGGTATGATTTCGGCTCGCTTTGGGCGGCGCCTGAGGAAATCAAGCTCGGCGATTTACGCCACGGCGTCGGGATGAGCCTTGCGCTCGATACGCCCATCGGTCCGGCGGAATTTTCCGTCGGAAAAAGCTTCTTTTTTAGAAAAGACCTGTTAGAACACCCCGTCAGTGTAGGTCCTTGGGTGTTCTATTTTAGTATTGGATATGCATTATAACTAGACGACTGTAACGTCTTGAGAATGTTTTACGTATACTGAGTACTCGTATGAAGAACCCATTCAAACAGCTATCAGCAAGGTCAATTCGCATTATCGTCAGCGTCTGCGCAGTCATTGTGCTGGGTATTTGCATGGTGAACTTTATGGACGTGATGGTCTATAAAGCGGTCAGCAACGACCAGTGCGGCTGGCTGCCGCGCGCGCAAGGCGAACCCGGCTTGCTGATTACACAAGTTGTGCCGGGCGGAGTCACCGATAACGCGGGGATACGGGACGGCGATATCCTGCTCAAGATTAATGGAATCGAAGTCAAGGCAGGCGTCAACGGTATGTCTATTATTAACCCAATGGCGCCGGGTGAATTTGCCGCCTATACGATAGAGCGCGACGGGGTGCAATTTGAAACGAAAGTGGAAATTCTCAAAGCCGTCAACGTACAGTACTTGGCGTTTTTCATCCTCGGCTTAAGTTTTCTTCTTGTCGGTTATGTCGTGGTGATGACGAAACCGCAAGGCGTCGTCCAGCGGCGGTTCGGATGGTACGGCATCGTAGCAATGTTTGCGTTCGGGCTTATGACTCTCAACATTGACCCAGCAGTTGACTCGCCATGGAAATTCGGTCTGCTTGCGGGGGGATTTCTCATAAGCCGCTTGTTCGTTGTGCCGGTGTTTATTCTGTTTTTTCTGAATTTTCCCGTACGTTATCCCGTTGCGCGTAAGAAATGGCTGAAGATTCTTCTCATAGCGCTGGGTGTCGTGCTCACCGCGCCGTTACTACTCGGCAACCAACTGCAACTACCGACTATCGTGTTCATCATATTAGGATTTGTTCCGTTGTTGAGTCTCTTCTGCGGTTTCCTGATTTTCGTGGCTAGTTATTTCGGGCGTATAGAAAAACACGCGCGGAAACAACTTCGTCCCATCCTCCTCGGCGTCATCGTGGGTATTGCTTCGTTCGTGTATGTCGTCGTGGTTACCTCTTCGAATCAATTTGTCCTGTTCACCGACCCGATGCTCTTATCGCCGGGATTGCTTATCATAACGGTGCCGATCGCCTTCGGGTACTCCATCTTCCGGTACAGGCTGATGGACATTGATTTTATCATTAAGCGCAGTCTTATCTACGCGACGGTCACGGCGGCGATTGCAACGATTTATATATTGACGGTCTACGGTATCGGAAATGTTATAGCCTATTTCCTGGGAACGGAAGAAGACAAAGCGCTGAACGTCGTCGCGCTGGTGATGATCGCCTTCGCGTTCGACCCGATCAAACGCCGCGTGCAGGATGGTGTGGATAAGGTCTTTTATCAAGAACGCGCGAATTATCAGGCGGCTCTGTTGGAGTTCAGCCGTGAGCTTCCGAGTCTCATCAACCTCGACCAAATTCTTCACTCAATGGTGAACCGCATCTCCACAACAATGCACGTAGAAAAAGTAGCCGTCGTCCTGTGCGATGAGCGTGAGGGGTGTTACAGCGTCAGCAAGAGTATTGAGGAATCATGTTGTCTGTTTGACGACCGTTCAGACGGGTTCTTGAATTTACTCCGTCGCTCCCGCGCGCCGCAATCATTGGCGTTGGTCGCAGAAGAACCGGAGTCGCTCAACGTAAATGACGCCGACAAGTCGAAGATCATCAGTTCCGGCGTGGTGTTGGCGGTACCGATGTTTTTGAAAGACAGGCTCATCGGTTCCATTAACGTAGGACCGAAACTATCGGGGAAGGTCTATTCACAGGAAGATATCGACCTCCTGACAACAGTGGGCAATCAGGCGGCTATTGCGATTGAAAACGCTCGCCTGCACAAGTCGGACATAGAACGGCAGAAAATCGAGGAGGAACTTACTCTCGCCAGAAAAATTCAGCAGGGCTTACTGCCAAAATCGAATCCCGGCATTCCGGGGTTGGATATTGCGGGTATTTCCATCCCCGCGCTCAGCGTGGGCGGAGATTATTTCGACTTTATAGAAATCAGTCCGCGCAAACTGCTTGTGGTGGTGGCGGATGTTTCAGGAAAAGGAATGTCGGCGGCGCTGTATATGTCGAAAATCCAGGGCATGGTACAGCTCGCGGCGCATATGTACCGTTCCCCGAAAGAAATGCTCATTAACGTGAACCGCCGTATTTACGACGGCATCGAACGGAAATCATTTATCACGATGATACTCGGATTGTTCGACCTAGAAAAGAATGAAGTCCGCATTTGCCGGGCGGGGCACAACAAAGCGCTTATCGGAATGAACGGCGACCTGAAACATCTTGAAGCCGCAGGCATCGGTTTAGGGTTGGAACGTGGACCGATCTTTGAAAGCAAACTAGAAGAAATTGTTCAGCCCTTGAGCGGAAATGGTCTCTACATTTTTTATACCGACGGCGTAACAGAAACCATGAACGAACAAAAGGCGGAGTTTGGGGAGGAGAGAGTGTTGAACCTCATCAAATCGAATCGCTCTCTTTCTGCGCAGGATTTACAAAGGTCTGTCTTGAAGGCAACGGAAGATTTCCGGGGCGGCGCGGAACAGCATGACGATTTAACACTGGTAGTCGTGAAAAGTGAGTAGGAAGTTTTCTTTTATCAATTTTTCTCTATATTGAAACAGTTGTGATTTTAGACAGCGCCAACATGTTTCATTAACCTCATCAACGACTATGGCAACCAAACCTCCTCCTTCAATTGCGGAATTTCCGCCGGATTCAATCGAAAAATTAGCATACGATGTCGTCTCCGATATCCTGACGCAAGAGCCTAACGACCGTAACCGTCTCGGTTATCATGTCTGGGCGTGGCTGAAAGAACGCCGCGGCTCGCTCGAATCTGCAGTGAAAAACTCCGGCTCGCGGACGTACATCTCCCTCGATGAAGTGTACGACCTTGTGAAAACACGTTTAGAGGAAAAGGGAATTACCGTTTCTTGATTCATTCCTTACGCTGAATCAATCCGGACGTAATCTTCAAACGCATATCCTTCGCGCTGTTCCCGCCCGGTGAGTGTATAGCGCGTGCCGATGAGGTGTTCGTACGGCGGGAAGAATGTGTCGCCCTCGTATTCCTTTTCGACAATCGTCAGGTTCATCTCGTCGACATGTTCGATGAGTTGCGCGAAAATTTCTCCCCCGCCGATCACAAAGACAGTCTTCTCTTTTTCAAGCGCTTGCAGCGCGTGGGCGAGAATGGGATACGTCTCGACGTTCGGCAGTTCGGCTGAAGTTAAGACAACATTGCGGCGATTAGAAAGGGGTTTGCCGAGCGACTCAAATGTTTTCCGTCCCATGAGGACGGTGTGTCCTGTCGTGAGCAATTTGAAGCGTTTGAGGTCTTCCGGAATATGCCAGGGGAGTTTTCCACCTTTGCCGATGGCGCGGTTTCTGCTGAGTGCGGCAATAATGATGAGCTTCACACGATTACCTTTAACCTAAGTAGTTGGAATCCCGAAAGCGCGGATAAAGGAAATTCTCTCCTCGTACTTAAGATTGCTTCTCAACATGGGTTACCCACGATATTGGAATGTTAAGCAGGTTGAGCTTTTCTTCTAACTCTTGTCGCTCTCGGTTTTTCTTCGCTTGCCCATCCCTTGAGAGGAAATTATTTTCGTACAGTATATTCAACACATCCTCAGTTTTACCTGCAATGAGCAGTTTAATGACTTCCACTTCAATTTTTGAGAGCGAAAGATTATTCATTCGATAGTCTTGGAAGGCTTCCCATGCCAAGGGGCACCACTTTTGAACAATTTCAGTTCCAATGAGAGTTGCATAACTGCGAATCTCGTATTGAGAATGACGATCCATGCGCAGTGCTAGAAAATGTAGCAAGTTATGTAAATCTATTTTCCAGTAAGCTTCGGTATACGTAGATAATGGCAGATCCTTTCGTGCCTGTTCGCGCGAAATGCCCGCTCCGATACGTTCTTCATAAATTTTTCTGGTTAATTCATGAAGTTCTTTTTCTTGTTGCGTAAAAAACTTTCCCCGTTCTAATTCAAGAACTCCTTCACTTCCTTGTTTGTTTACTGTCGACTGAGTTCTCCAGGCGTTGGGGTACGTCTTTTGGGCAGCGTCAATTGCAATCGAATATCTCGTCGAGTATTCGTTGATGTTCGCTGTCCGATGGCGGATCCATTGGCGCCAGCAATCCATGGGCACCCTAAGATGAAATTTTATCTCGCACATTTCGAAGGGAGTGGTATGGGAATGCCTCATCAAATATCTAATTAATCCCCGGTCTTCGGAAATTTTTTTCGTCCCTTTTCCATACGATACCCGTGCAGCCTGAACAATTGAGTCGTCGGAGCCCATATAATCGATCACTCGTATGAAGCCGTCGTCTAGCACTTTGATGGGGATACCAAGAATATTGTCTAATTCTGGAACAATCGGTCTATCGATATTCACCGGTTCGTCATTCATCGAAGAAATCCTTTAACATTCACTTTTCTTGCTGTGACACACACAAGCCCTCCTTGCAGCATCTTTTTGTAAATATACTTCAAATATTACATAAAAACCAACCGTATAGTTAAATTGTCAGCTTGACAAAGATTCTAATTGTCGCGATACTCTCAGCACTTCTTATGGACACTACCCGCCGCACATATATTGCCATGCTCTCTCTCGTCGCCCTCTGGTGCGGTATGGTCGTTGCCGCCCCATTGCTGGGCAGTGTATCTGAGACGACGGCTTCGGCTGTTTATAAATTTTTCTCCCGTATCTGCCACCAGCTTGAAGAGCGTTCGTTCCATATTGCAGGCGGACAATTTGCCGTCTGCATACGGTGTAGCGCTATCTACTTCGCATTTTTTCTTGGTGTGATGGTCTACGGAGCAGTCCGCGGCTTGGCAAACCGAAGCACCCCGCCGCTGTACCTGCTGTCCGTGGCTTCGTTTCCTATGTTAGTTGACGTACTGTTGAACATCACCGGTATCCACGCAAGTACCAATGCGACGCGCCTTGTAACGGGAAGCCTGTTCGGTTTCGCGTTGCCGTGGTATGTGTTGCCCGTGTTGTTTGAATCACTCAGCGGCATATCCAGACCTTCAAAAGGAGAGCCTTTCTATGCTCGAAAAGCCGAGTAAATTTCGTTCTGCGGCAATGGCGGGCGGCGCCATGGGCGTCATCTCAGCCATGCCGGGTTTGAGTCTCATCAATTGCTGTTGTTGTGCAGGGGTGATCGGAGGCGGCATACTCGCTGTCTATTTGTACAAGCAGGAGTACCGGGAAGGAATGCCGCCGCTCGAAGCCAGCGACGGATTGGTGCTCGGCATTCTTGCCGGGCTTGTCGGCGCGTTCACGGCGACGATACTGTCGGTGTTCATTCTCTTCGTGTTCGGAGCGTGGGAAGCTGAGTTGATGAGAAATGTGATGGAAACATTCCTGGAGTCGCTGGAAGATTCCGGCAGTCTGCCCCCGGACGCGGCAGACCAGATTCGCGAAGCGATGGAGGACGGAATAGCGGAATCCTCGTCCGTGATCGGAATCCTCAGCGGGTTGATTATGAACTTGATTATCTTCCCAATTTTCGGGTTGCTCGGCGGATTGCTCGGCTACACGTTCTTCAAGCCGAAGCCCGTAGCGCCCGAAATGCCTGCATTGCCGAAGCAGTAAGCGTTGGAAGTTAAGAATATTATCCTAATGCGAAGGCGTCCCGCCGAGCACGTGAATTCTTCTTTGCTCGACGAGGTCATCTTCGCATTAGTTTTTTAAGAAAATATCGTATGAATATCCAACCCATCGTTCTCGAAGGCTCCGTCGTCCGCCTTGAACCGCTCTCCGTGTCTCACCACTCCGCATTGTGCGCTGTTGGGCTTGACCCGGAGCTATGGAAAGTCGGCATCGCGACAATACGTACGAACGAAGACATGAAATCCTACATTGACGCCGCGCTGAAAAAGCAAGAAGCCGGGAATGATCTTCCGTTTGTCATTATCGAGCGCTTATCCGGAACAGCCGTCGGCAGTACGCGGTATATGAATATCGAGAAACAGCACCGCAAGCTCGAGATCGGCAGTACGTGGGTAGCGCGGCAATGGCAGAGAACGGCAGTCAACACGGAAGCGAAGTACTCGCTCCTGCGCCATGCGTTTGAGACGCTCGGCTGTGTGCGCGTGGAATTCAAAACAGATGTGCTGAACGAAGCATCGCGCGCCGCCATCCTCCGCCTTGGCGCGAAGGAGGAGGGGATCCTGCGGAAGCATCTGATCACGCAAACCGGACGAGAACGGGATTCCGTGTATTACAGCATCATTGATACGGAATGGGGCGAGGTGAAAAAGAAGTTGGAGAAAAAATTACGCCGGTAGAATGGCCGCCCCGCAGAGCGACCATCTTACCAACGCAGGCCGATGTTCATTTCTGCGCATCGTTCAACAGTAACACAATCGCTTTTGTAAACTCGTAGGATATGCCGAGTGCTTGT
>DATCJD010000063.1:0-3460 GCA_036507435.1 Bacteroidota bacterium | reverse complement strand
CATTACAATCCGGGGCTGTCGGATGCTCGCAACACTACCCGCCGCAGATGAAATTATGGTGTTCCCTTCCACATTGCTGAAAAATCAGGAAGAAGACGCCCCGTACGCGTTCGGGCTGGCAATTCCCACGAACACGCCGGGTCTGAAATTCCAGTGTCGCGAGGCGGTTGACTACGGACGCTCGCGCTACGACCACCCGCTCGGCTCACGCTTCGAAGAAATGGACGCCGTGGTCATATTTGACGATGTGTTCGTACCGTGGGAGAATGTTTTTTTGTACCGCGATGTGAAGAGTTGCAACGAAGCCTACGCGCGCACGGGAGCAATTGTCAACATGTCGCACCAAGTCGTCGTGAAAAACATCGCCAAAACGGAATACCTCCTCGGACTTGCCTCGCTCATGGCGCACACGATTGGCATTGAGACATTCCAGCATATTCAGGAAAAGCTCGCCGAGATTTGGGTCAATATGGAAACGATGAAGGCGTTCCTCCGCACCGCCGAGGCTGACGCCGCTCTCGATGAATACGGCACGATGCGCCCTGCGTGGGACCCGCTCGATGCCGCACGTAACCTCTACCCGCGCTTATATCCCCGCATGGTGGAAATAATCCAGCAAATGGGCGCAAGCGGGCTTGTCGCTACGCCGACTGAGGCAGACGTAAAGGGTCCCCTTGCCGAAGAAATCAAGAACTACTACCAAGCCGCCCGCGCAGATGCGCATGAGCGTATCCCGCTCTTCCGGCTGGCGTGGGATACCGCGATTTCCGCATTCGGGTCACGACAAGTGCTCTACGAGCGGTTTTTCTTCGGAGACCCCGTCCGGATGGCGGGCGCACTGGTGGCAAGCCATGACCGCACCGCGTATATGGACCGCGTGCGCGAGTTTCTCGCCCGCGCAAAAGAGGAAGCGGCAGACAAAGTATCGGTAAAAAAATAAGCCTTTATGCCTGATTCTTCTATCATCCTTTCCGTGCTTCGTCGTTTGTTGCTTGCGCTTTTTGTCGCGGGAGTTGTCATTACGGGGACGGAACTGCTCCTGCTCGAACACACCGAAGAATGGCAGATCGCGCCACTGGTCCTGCTTGCGCTAAGCCTTTTAGTGCTCGGATGGCACTCAATGAGCAAGTCACGGACAAGCATTCGAACATTTCAAGCGGTCATGCTGTTATTCATGATAGCAGGAATCTTAGGCGTCGTTCTGCACTACAATGGAAACGTTGAATTCGAATTAGAAATGTATCCATCGCTCAGTGGAATAGAGTTATTTTCAAAAGCCATGCACGGGGCATTCCCGGCTCTTGCGCCGAGCGCGATGATTCATCTCGGATTACTAGGCTTCGCATACACATTCCGGCATCCCTTATTAACAAATTCCAATAAAGAACAATCGTTTAGCAAAGAAGTATCACATGAACCGAAGTAGATTCGTCGTAGTCATTGTCGTTTGCATTCTTTCTCTCTCAGCCGCCGTTCAAGCGCAGGTCGGTATATCGCAAGGAATTCTCGACCCCAATATCGCGGCTGAAAAAGAATTGCTCGCTCTCCCACACATGAATGCCGCTCTGGTGAAGGGCATTATGGACCAGCGGCCGTTTCTTTCCATCCTTGATTTAAACGCATTCCTCAGCAAGACGCTCAAGAAAGAGCAACTGACCGAGCTGTACGGGAAAATGTTTATCCACGTTAATCTCAACACTGCATCGAAAGAAGAAATTCTTTTGATCCCCGGAGTCGGCAGTCGTATGCTTCATGAATTCGAAGAATACCGCCCGTACAAAGCGCTCGCACAGTTCCATAAGGAAATAGACAAATATGTGGACGATAAAGAGTTGGCGAGATTGGAACAGTACGTTTTCGTTCCGGTCAACTTGAATACGGCAAGCGACGAGGACATTCTGAGTATCCCCGGTACTGGAAAACGGATGTTGCATGAGTTCAAGGAATACCGACCGTACAAAAATATCGAGCAATTCCGGCGCGAGATCGGTAAATACGTCAGCAAACAGGAAGTCGCGCGCTTTGAGCGGTATGTGACGGTGAACTAAGACGAAAGCGGAATTCCATGAGTGAGACCATAGACTCGCGAGCGTATCGCCAAGCAGTCGGACAATTTGCGACGGGCGTTTCCGTGATTGCGACTGAAGTGGACGGGCAGATCCACGGCATGACGGCGAACGCACTCACCTCGCTCTCGCTCAGCCCGATGCTGATTTTATTTTGTGTCGATAAACGCGCGAAGATGATGGAATTTCTTCAGCGCGCGAAGGGTTTCTCCATTAACTTTCTCCGAGAAGACCAGCAGGCGCTCTCCACATATTTTGCGGGCGGCTGGAAACAAGAAAAAGCCCCGCCGTTCCGCTTTGTGTCGTGGGCAGACAGCCCGCGACTCGAAGGCTGCGCGGCGGCTATTGCGTGCCGAATGCACCAAGTGACAGAAGGCGGAGACCACTGGGTCGTTATCGGCGAGGTGCAGGAATTGCACATGGGCGTCGAACCGCGCTATCCGTTAGTCTTCCATTCGGGAATGTATTGCAAGCTCGACCACCGCGAGCGCGAGCCTGCGCCGCCGGATTTCAACGAGGGCAAAATGGACGTCGGCGTGTTTCTCGACCCTTGGAAAGAATAACTGACCCTCACCCCATATAGGGGACTGAAAAAAATAGGAATACACATGCCCTTTAACATCACCCGTGCGGCACATATGGAGTTTCGCGTCACCGACCTTGAGCGCGCGAAAACATTCTATGTGGATATTCTCGGCTTCGTTGAGACCGCGCGCGACAAACACCGAATTTACCTCGGGGGATATGAAGAGCGGGATTTGTACAGCCTTGTCCTGCGCAAAGCTGACTCGCCGGGCGTCGGGCATATTGCCTTCCGCGTTGCAAGCCCGGACGACTTACAACAACTTGCGAACCTGTACGGTCAACACGGCTGTGCAGTGCGTTGGATGGATGAAGGATTTGAAGAGGGCCAGGGTAAAGCGTTGCGCGTGCAAGACCCTTCCGGGTTACCGATAGAGTTCTTTCATACCATCACTCAACGCGAACGACTGTTACAACGATTCGACCTGTACCGCGGCGCGCATATCATGCGGCTGGACCATTTCAATTGCCAGGTACCCGATGTACAGAAAGTGTACGATTGGTTCACGCAGAAATTGGGCTTTACCTGCTCGGAGTACACCGTCTCGCAGACCGATACACTCTGGGCGGCGTGGCTTCACCGCAAACAGGACGTGCATGACATCGCGTTGATGAACGGCATAGGTCCGCGCGTGCATCACGGCGGATTCTGGGTGAACGATCAACTGAGCGTGTTAAGAGCGTGCGACGTATTAGCGGCGGCGGGCATGGTAGGCAACATCGAGCGCGGTCCCGGCAGGCATGGGCTGAGCAATGCATTCTTTCTCTACCTGCAAGACCCCGACGGCAACAGAATTGAGCTGTACACGGGG
>DATCJD010000062.1:0-14721 GCA_036507435.1 Bacteroidota bacterium | reverse complement strand
TGTCCCCTACGGCAATGTGGAAGAAGACCATCAGCCGGGAAACGATTTTCTCGCGGAAATTTGTGTCCGATGGGAACGTGAAGCGCGCACAGTAGAGTCCCTCGGCGTTCGGCTCGTTCTGCCGCGTACGGGAATAGTCCTTGCAAAACACGGCGGCGCATTGCCGCGGTTTTTTCTGCCGTTTAATCTTTTTATTGGCGGACCGTTAGGAACGGGCAACCAGTGGTTCCCGTGGATTCACCTCGAAGATGAAATCGGCGGGATGATATTCGCTCTTGAGCAGGAAAAACTCTCCGGACCCGTAAACTTCGCCGCTCCGGGCAACGCGACAATGAAACAATTCTGCACCGCACTTGGAAAAGCAATGCACCGCCCCTCTTGGGCTCCAGTGCCGAGCTTCATGTTAAAAATCCTGCTTGGCGAAATGGCGGGACCATTGATATTGGGCGGACAGAAAGTAATTCCCGCAAAATTGCAGGAAACAGGCTACCGGTTTAGCTATCCGAATCTAGATGAGGCGTTAGCGAATGTGCTGAGGACATAACTTCACCGTATCGGGATGCTCAGCCGCAATTCGGCATTCCCGCCCAAATCGTCGCTCACATCGAACTCGTATAAACTCGCCCCCACGTACGCATCGACAAGGTTTAGGAAATACGTCAACGCAAGATAAAACGCGAAGCGGTCGCGCTCGTCGCGGTAAAAATCCCGCTCGTAGCGTGCGCGTGCATCCCCGCTCACATTGAGTGCGAGCGAGGCAGTGTAACGGTCGGACGCATCGGAGTAGCGGTTGTCCGCTTTATTCCACTGACTGCCGAAATAAATCCCGAATCCCCAGATGATCGGAATTTTCCAGTAACGCTCTGTGTAAACCTGTCCCGCCCCCGGAAGCGCGGCGGATAACAGCACAGCCGTGGTCGTCGATTTTCCTTCAGGAGGAGAAATTGCTACGATGGAATCCGGAGCATCGATAAGCAACGATTGCGTGTTGACCGAAGATGAGCGAACGGGTTGCTGGGCGCAGGAATAATAAAACGAGGTGGCAAGCACAACGAGGGTATAACCTATCGAACGTCTGCGAGTCATTCTACTCTTACTGTTCAATCAGCGCAATAGCTTCTATTTCCACACGGGCGTCCTTCGGCAAACGGGCAACCTCTACGGTACTGCGCGCCGGCTTGGATTCGGAAAAAAACTCAGCATAGACTTCGTTCATTGCGGCAAATTCGCCCATATCCTTCAGGAATACGGTCGTTTTGAATACCGATTTCAGCGACGCCCCTCCTGCTTTGAGCACGGCTTCAACATTCTTAAGCGCCTGCCGCGTCTGAGCTTTGATATCGCCGTTTGCGAACTGGTTTGTCGATGGGTCGATGGCAACCTGTCCGGCAGTATACAGAAATTTCCCGTCCACACGAATTGCCTGACTGTAGGGTCCGATAGGAGCGGGTGTTTTGTCTGTGAGTACTTTTTCTAGTGCCATAATGTTATTTAAAAAAATCGGGATTAGTGATATTTTTCAACTGCCGCGAACAAATCCAACAATCTGTCTAAGTCGTCGAGCGAATAATATTCAATAACGATTTCGCCTCTGCCGCCGCCTTTGGGACGCACGGTAACTTTCGTCGCCAACGCCTGCCGGATTTTCTCTTCCACGCTTTGCACGCTTGAGGTTGAAATTGTCATTGCTCCCTTACGGGATTTCGAACGTGGTTTGCTGTCCTGTGCATACAGTTCGACTTTCCGTACCGATAAGCCTTCATGTACGATTTTTTCGTAAATCCTTAACTGCATGCTTTCGCTTGAGATATTGATAAGCGCACGCGCATGTCCCATCGTGAGCTTGTTATTCCGTAACCCCTCCTGAATTTGCAACGGAAGCTTCAACAACCGGAGAAAGTTCGCGACGGTCGTTCTGTCTTTGCCGACTTTCTGCGAGACTTCTTCCTGCGTGAGACGGCATTCGGAAATGAGCCGCTGGTACGCGGCGGCGATTTCCATCGGGTTCAAATGCTCGCGCTGGACATTCTCGACGATCGCCAGTTCCAGCATTTCCGCATCCGTCTGCACGTCGATGACGTAGGCGGGGATGTGCGTCAGTCCAGCAGCTTGCGCCGCGCGCAGGCGGCGTTCGCCGGAAATTAATTGGTACTGCTCGCCGAGCCGCCTGACGGTAATCGGCTGGATGACGCCTTTCTCGATAATCGACAACTTGAGTTCTTCGAGAGCCGTGCGGTCAAAGTCCGCGCGCGGCTGGAATGGATTCGGGAGGATCCGGTCGCACTCGATGCGCGCAATTGACCCATCGGCAACTTGCTCGACCCGCGTCTCGCCTTCGTTCACACCGACTTCACGGGGGGGCGTTTGCGGAATCAGCGCGTTCAACCCGCGGCCTAAGACGTTCTTTTTTTGCGTGGTCATATGTTCTTAGTGTTGTTGCACAGCCGGTTCGGCAAGCAGAACTTCATTGTTATTCAAGACTTCTTTCGCCAGATCCATATAATGCCGCGTGCCGGAGCAGATCGCATCGTAAAGAATAATCGGCTTTCCGAAACTCGGCGCTTCGCTGAGCCGGATGTTACGAGAGACGACCGTGCTGAATACTTTATTGCCAAAATACCGTTTCACTTCCTCAACGACCTGATTCGAGAGCTTTAATCGGGAGTCGAACATCGTCAGTAATACACCTTCAATATCGAGATTGGGGTTCAGGTTTTTCTTCACCATGTTAATGGTATTGAACAACTGTCCCAAGCCCTCTAACGCAAAGTATTCGCATTGCACAGGAATAAGCACGGAATCAGCCGCAGTCAGCGCGTTGAGCGTAAGTAACCCCAGCGAAGGCGGACAATCAACAATAATAAAGTCGAACTTGTCCCTCACAGCTTGCAAGCCCATCAAAAGCCGGCGTTCCCGTTCCTCCATCTCAACCAATTCCAACTCAGCCCCCACCAGGTTGATATGCGAGGGAAGAAGAGAAAGAAAGGGCATTTTTGTATCTACGACGGCATGGTTAGGGTCTAATTCGCCGAGTAATACCTCATAAATGGTCTTCCCGTCGGCAGGATTTGCGCCCACGCCGCTCGTGGCATTTGCTTGCGGGTCGGTATCCACGATAAGCACACGCTTCTCTGCGACGGCAATACACGCCGCGAGATTGACCGCCGTGGTGGTTTTCCCCACGCCGCCCTTTTGGTTCGCTATGACAATAATCTTTCCCATACACTTTATTTAAACAACCATCATACCAGCAGAGCAGAGAAGTGCCACAATCCCAGCAACGAGAGAGCGCTTCACGAGCTTCGAGTACGCCAGCCACCAGCCTTCGAACTCATCCTTCGTTCCCTCAACTGCTTGCTCCATCTGTATAAACACTTTTCCTAACTGCCACGAGAAAAAAAGGAGAAGTAAAAAAGAAACTTGCTTCACGGCGAGCAGTCTCGACCACCACGTTGAGTAGTCGAACCAGATAAACTTCGGGCTTAACAGCATGAGCAGTACGCCGGTGACTAACAACGGCCAGAGACTCGACCAAATAAACGGAAGAAACTGTTTTTGGATTTTGAGATGTAATGCCGTGCGCACCGCTTTGTCATAGTCTATGATGGGCTTGATGACAGCGTTGAGAAAAATCAGCCCGCCGACCCATGCAACCACCGAGACAATATGCACAACTCGACACGCCCACAAGACAAAATCCATTTACTGAACCGGTTCCTCCCTTTCTGATACTTCACAAAACGGTTACTCAATATAGTCGTTTTCCGGACTCTTTGCAACACAACGAGTATATGTTACGCCAATTCATTCAAGTATATCTCCAACCTGAAACGTGTAGCCACGAAGGAATTCTTCAATGACCATACGCTTTCGCCCTTCCAGCTGAATTTCCAGTATCCCTACCGCCCCCTCGCCGGTCTTCACTATCAAAGATTGTTTATCCACTTGAATAATTTCACCCGGTTTTGAGCGTTGCGTTTCTTGTGCGTGGGAGCCGACAAGCTGTGTACGATAAATTTTCAGAACAAGCTTAGTGTGCGTCGTCCATGCGCACGGAACCGGTGAGAGTCCCCGCACAAAATTATGTACACGCGCGGCAGGTTGTCGCCAGTTAATTTTGCAATCGTCTTTAAACAATTTCGGCGCGGGTGAAGCGAGGCTGTTATCCTGTGGACGCGGTTTCGCTTTTCCAAGCTCAATGAGTCGGACGGTTTGGAGTACAATCTCAGCCCCGACTTCCGCGAGTTTATCATGCAATTCGCCGGCTGTCTCATCAGGACCGATTCGTACGCGCGCTTGAAGAAGTATTTTTCCGGTGTCGACTTTTTCCTGTAGGAAAAACGTCGTTACCCCGGTCTCTTGCTCGCCGTTGATGATCGCCCAGTTCAGCGGAGCCGCGCCGCGATATTTAGGCAACAGTGAAGCATGGAGATTGAATGACCCTTGTTTAGGCACTGTAAATACTTCCGGGGGAAGAATGCGAAAGGCGACAACAACAATGACGTCGGGTTGAAGCGCTTGTAGTTGCGAGACAAACTGCGAGTTGGCGAGGCTTTCCGGTTGAAGGAGCAGGAGTTTTTTTTCGAGTGCAAATTCTTTGATTGGAGTAAAGCTGACCTGCTGGCCCCTGCCACGGGGCTTATCCGGCCTTGTTAGAACTGCCGAAATCTCGTACTCGTGTTCGAGGAGGATGCGGAGGCTCGGAAGAGCAAACTCCGGCGTGCCCATAAAAACAATGCGCATCGGTACTGTGTTACACCTCCAATCCCGTTACAACGGGATAATTGGCTTCGACTTCGCCCTTTTTGATTTTGCTAAGCTTGGGTTTCAACAACACCTGCTGGGTTTTGGAGCTATGGTCAAAGAACAGCACACCGTCTAAATGGTCGATCTCGTGTTGCATCACCCTTGCCAACAAGCCTTCAACGTCAATTTCCACTTCTTTGAAGTTCCCGTCGCGGTAACGAACATGTATCTTATCGGGGCGTTCAACATCGGCGCGAATTTCTGGAATGCTCAAGCACCCTTCCTCCATCTTTTTCGAGCCTTCTGCGCTCAGGATTTCCGGGTTAATCATGATCAGCGACTTAGGCGGTTTTGAGCTGGCGCTTCTCTCAGCCGTTTCTTCTTCCGCCTCACTTTCCGCTTCTTCCTCCAAAGCTTCTTCCACTGCACTCATGTCAATGACGATGATGCGCAACAGCTCACCAACCTGGTTAGCAGCTAACCCAATACCGTGGGCATTGTGCATCGTGGCAATCATATCGACATACAATTTAATGACCTCGTCGGAAAGCTCCTTGATGGGCTTCGCCTTCTTGCGAAGCACGTCACTGCCGTATAAATAGATGGGAAGAATTGGCATGGGAAAATATTCAACTGAATAAATATACTCGCTTAATGCTAAGAATGCGATCTACTCGATAATTCTCCTTGCACCCTCGAAGCGGTTCTTGTAGTAACTGCTTTCTAAAGATGAAATCGTGACGCCGAACGTGACGCTCGCATGAGCGAACAAATCATCGCCAAGATAAATACCGACGTGCGACGCGGGGTCTCCCGTCGTATTAAAAAAGATGAGGTCGCCGAATTGTAATTTCTGAAATCCAACCGGCGAGCCTGACCGGGACTGTTCCCGGCTCGTGCGCGGAAGTTCTTGTTTCAAGGAATTTTTATAGACCAGCCGCGTGTACGCGGAGCAGTCGATACCCTGCCCGCCTTCGCCGCCGAGCAAGTACGGCACGCCCATATATTTTGAAATCTCGCGCATGACTCTGCTCGCGTCGAGATTAGAAAGCGCCGGGTTTTTTTCACTCTTAAAGTCGCGCGTACCGGAAACGATGCTTTCCTTTACCGAAGCATCAACCGGCACATCATCTTCCTTTTTTTCTTCATCCGCTTGTTTCATCAGTTCAGGACTCGGTGAAACAGCGTGTGTTTCGCCATGCCGCGATGTACCGGAGGAAGAGCCGAACCGCGGACTGGTTCCCGTACAACCAACGAGGAAAGCCAACGCGGTTGTCAGGAGAATCTGAACAATGCGAGAAAGCCCCGGTGTGAGCCGAGGCTTTCTCTGCAAACGAAATTCGTGTACCATGTTATCCAAGATACGACCGTAATTGTTTACTGCGTGATGCGTGACGAAGACGGCGGATCGCCTTTTCCTTAATCTGCCGCACACGTTCGCGCGTCAGGTTGAACTTTTCCCCGATTTCCTCAAGCGTCAGCGAATGCTCCTGGTCCAATCCAAAATATAATCGAATAACCGATGCTTCGCGTTCGCTCAAGGTATTGAGCGCGCGGCGAACTTCCTCTTTCAACGATTCATTCATCAGGTCGGAATCGGGCGTCGGTGTGCGCTGGTCCTGAATGACGTCCAACAGCCGGTTATCCTCGCCCTGCGCAAAGGGGGCGTCCATCGAAAGATGACGTCCGGAAATTTTGAGTGTGTCGGAAACCTCGAACAGCGACATATCTAGCTCTTCGGCAAGCTCGCTTGCGCTCGGCTCGCGTTCAAATTCCTGCTCCAAGGCGCTGAAGGCTTTGCCGATTTTATTCAGCGCGCCGACGCGGTTGAGGGGCAGTCTTACAATACGGGACTGCTCGGCAAGCGCCTGCAAAATCGATTGGCGAATCCACCACACAGCATACGAAATAAACTTAAACCCGCGAGTTTCATCAAACCTCTTCGCCGCCTTGATGAGTCCGAGGTTCCCCTCGTTAATCAAATCGCCTAACGAGAGACCCTGGTTCTGATATTGTTTCGCGACGCTTACGACGAACCGCAGGTTTGCTTTCGTCAGTTTTTCGAGCGACTTCTGGTCGCCCTTTTTAATGCGCCGCGCAAGGTCGATTTCCTCCTGAGGAGTCAGCAATTCTACTTTGCCGATTTCCTGCAGGTATTTATCTAACGACTGGCTCTCTCTGTTTGTGTACTGCTTGCTTATCTTCACCATTTCTACAATGCCCTTTTCGTTTCAAACTTCTCATAAAAACCGCAAAGACACAAAATCACCAAGAACAGACTTCGAAGAACATCTTAACAAACTGTCGCTTCGCGTCTTGGCGCCTTCGTGGCAGGAGTATTTCCACTTGACAAGATAAAAAGAAATCAAGTAATGTTCAGGTCTATTCTATCGACAATCCCGATAATGCTGGCGTCAACAGGCGCCATTTCAACTGGCAGGGGAATGACCGCTTCCCGAGCGGTAATATATATCACGGTTTCCCCCGGTCCTGCGCCGACCGTATCTACGGCAACAATCGGGGTTCCGGACTTTTCTTTCTTCGCGTTTAATGGTTGGATGAATTGCAGGGTGAGGCTCTTCAGGTTCTCATCCTTACGTGTCGCCCAAATTGTTCCTATGACTTTGGCGAAGTACATCCTCAGTCCGCCACGTCTAATTTATCTACCACCGCCATAATGACGGCGTCGACCGGCTTATTTTTTGTTGCTGTTGTTTGCCGTGCCGAACTTCCGGTTGCAATCAACACAATATCACCCACCCCCGCCTGGACAGTGTCCACCGCGACGACGAATGCGTCCTTCACTTTATAGTTCAGGTCGACGTGCTTGACAATGAGCAACTTCGCGCCGACAAGCTCTTCGTCCTTGCGCGTTGCCCAAACCGTGCCGACAACTTTTCCGAGGATCATAACGTCCTCATATCTTATTAGACGTGTGTACCGCTATTTGGTTACTTAGGTACTACGTAAAAATTACGGCTAAGATTCCCTGCTTTGCCGCTCGTTCCGCTCATCGCTAAGCATATAAACCCGAGAATCATGCAAAAATCATTTTGAGGAAGCTCTCGCCAGCTAATTTCTGAGCATCGCGTACGCCGAAGTACTCAGCAATAGTCCTCCCCACATCAGCGAAACTCTCTCTCGTACCCAGCCGCACGTTCTTGCTCCCTGATGTGCTATAACACAGAAGCGGGACAAATTCCCGTGAATGGTCTGTGCTCTTGTCGGTCGGGTCGTTGCCGTGGTCGGCGGTAATCATAAGCATATCGCCCTTTTTCAGACATTCCATAATGCGGGGTAATTCGTTGTCGAATGCCTCCAGCGCGTCCGCAAAGCCACGGGGGTCTTGACGATGACCGTAGAGCATGTCAAAATCAACCAGATTCGTCATCAGGAATCCGGAATTCATTCAGCGGGCGGAGTTAATTGTCTCTTCAATTCCTTGAGCGTTCGACTTGGTGTGAATTTTTTCTTTCAGCCCGCGCCCGGAGAACAAGTCGTTTATCTTACCGATGCCGACGGTATCAACGCCGCTTGCATATAACAAATCCAGAACTGTTGCGCCGTTCGGCTCAACAGCAAAATCTTTTCGGTTCGGCGTTCGCGTATAACTGCCGTGCGTTCCGACAAACGGCCGGGCAATGATGCGTCCGACCTTATGCTCCCCGACCATCACATGCTCGCGCGTTGTGTTACACATTCGGTACAACTCTTGAAGCGGTATCACTTCTTCGTGCGCGGCGATTTGAAACACCGAATCACCGGACGTGTACACAATCGGGAAACCGGTCCGGACATGCTCATCGCCAAGCTCTTTGATAATCTCCGTGCCGGAGGCGGGCTTGTTGCCGAGGTATCCCTTGCACCCGGTACGGCTTAAGAATATTTCCAGAACTTCACGCGGAAAACCACGCGGGTAGGTGGGAAATTCTTTTTCCGTGATGACACCCGCTAACTCCCAATGACCGGTAGTACTGTCCTTTCCTTTCGAGCGCTCCACCATCTTCCCGAAACATCCTTCTGCCTGTTGGACTACAGGTACACCTTCGATGGCGGCAATGTTGCCAAGCCCGAGACGCCCGAGGTTCGGCAGGCTTAGCCCGCCGACCACGCGTGCAGCATTGGCGATGGTGTTCGCACCGACATCGCCGTACGTGGCGGCATCGGGTAATGCCCCGATGCCTACGCCGTCAAGAACGACACAGAGTACGTTACCCACCGTCAAGAATCGATTGCGTGTGAGGCGTGCGGAAAGATGTAGTGCTTATCCGTAGATCTCTTTCTCGTTACACTTGCAGACCTGGACAATCTGTCTGTTGAAACGATAGGATGCATGCGCCGAGCGCGTCGACTGCACGTAGAGCATAGGAACTTTAACTGTGCCGCATTTAGGGCACTTGGTGCCTTTTTCCGACATTCCTTTTTTTGCTTTTTCTGCGAAATCTTGTTGCTTTGCCATTGCCGCTCCTTATTGTCCTCTATTTGTATCTGTGTTAAAACACCCGTACTAAATTTCCGCCTGCCTCGACCGCTTTGCGCAACACCTGCGTCGCATTCCCCATCAACTCGACATCGCTCGCATCTTCCGTCGAGCCGCACACACCTGCGCTGATCGTCACGGAGAAACTTTTTTGATCCAGATTGATGATGTTGCTTGCGATGTTCTTCCGCAGTTTCTCCGCCCAGAGAAATGCTTCGTTTGCCGTTGTATGCATCAGCAACACGGCAAACTGGTTGAAGTCATACCTGCCCACGACGTCGTACGGACGGATGAAGGTCTTCACCATCCTGCCGACATTCTGAAGCGCAAAATCGAATCCGTCCTTCCCGTACCTACTCAATAAATCGTTCATAGAATCGATGGACACCATCACAAGCGCCAGATCGGTCGAAAAATCGTTCGTACGCTGGACTTCTTCGTGCATGCGCGCCGTGAAGTATTTTCGCGCGGCAACGCCTGTCGTTTCATCCATCGAAACGTAATTGTTCACCACTTCCGAGAGGCCGAGTATTTCCAACCCGACAGAGGCGGTCTCAACCAGTTTCAGCAGAAGCTTGGAATCGGATTCAGAATACGTCTTCGGGTCTTTACTTTCCACCAGCAAGACGCCGTAACAACGGCTGACGGAATTAATCGGCAGTAGCATTACCGCTCCGCCGGAATCCACGCGCTCGGCTTTATAGAACCGCGGAAGCCCTTCCGGGTCGAACTTATCGAACATGCGCGGCACGCTCGCCTGCAACACCGTGCCAACCAAACTATGCTGTGGGTCTACTTCCTGCGTTACGGCGACGTACGGGTCGTTCATTCTGTTCATCACATACTGAACCACCCACGACTTCCTGCCCTCGTCGTACAACACAACCGAAATATAATCCCATGCGACCAGCCGGGAAGCTTCTTCCGAAAGTGTGCGGACCGTATTGTAGAGGCTGAAGTCTAATTTCAACTGCTCCCGCATTCGGGTGATAGAACGCAGGACTTCGGAATCCAGCAATAAATCGTATTTGTCCGTGTAGCTCTTTATCAGCGCGGAAATAAGCTTCGTGAACTGCCCCAAGAGGGCTAGCGTCTCCGAGCCAAACGCATCTTCGACAAGACTGTCCAGCACCATCACAGCAACAGGCTCACCCGCCTTACTGCCTGCTTTCGGATAAAACACCGGCACGCCGGCAAACGCTTTTACCGGCTCTACACCTTCGTAGTAGCCGAGCATCTCAAGCTGTCCGGCGATATTGACGCGGCTGAGGATTTGCGGCTTCCCGCTCTCCGCAATCTGGCTGATAATATCGGTGCCAAGCTCGCGGCGCCTGTGCGCGGTAAATCTATCGCTGTCCGACGCAAAGCTTTCCAACACCATTTGGTTCTTATCGCGGTTGATCCAAAAAAGCGCAACCGTATGTGCAAAGTTGGCTTCTTTGACCGTTGTCAACACTTTCTTCATTAAAAAGCTAAACTCGGATTTGGGGCCTGCTTCGCGGTTGAATATTTCCTCTTCGACGTCGCAAAAATCTGAGAGCTGAAACGTATAATCCTTCGCCTTCACGTGAATCGCTCGTGCCGCCCCTACCCCAACGGGTTCCGCCGGTACGCCTACGCTTTCCTCGACATCTACCCGGTAGGATTTCCTTTCAGGTTGAAAATCGTCGAAAACGATTTTTTTCATTTCGGGGACTTCCTCCGCATTGTGGAAAGATTGTTGCGGTCTCCTATGCACTCCTCCGTTATCCTCCGGCGAGGATTGACCGTGCTCCGGACGACGGAACGTGACTGCAACATAAGCCAGCCCCGCGCCCGATAGCAAAAAAGCGACGGAGGACCCAGCGACCAAACCAACAAAAAACAGAACGACGCCCGCGAGGGCAATTAGTTCCTGGCTTCGCGAGAGAGCGTTAAACCACGAACGAATTGTCATAAGCGCACGGGCGTCAATCATTGAATGCAGAAGTTGTATTGGATGCCCTCAAATTGTTCATTAAGTTACCCAAATACCATGCGAAAGTCAAGGTAAAACACCGCCTTTTTGACGGTCTGAGCTCATTAGACTCGGAAATTCCATCTCACTCTTCGGTCGGAATGTCATTCTTCTGTCCATGTTGCCTTGCGGCAATAGCTTTTTTTACCTACTTTTTTACTAAATCTTCTTTGCACAACGTGTTCGTCTTATCCTACCTCTAATGAAAGCTGTAATAATGGCGGGCGGCTTCGGAACCAGGCTCAGGCCGCTTACCTGCAATATTCCCAAACCGATGGTGCCGATGGTCAACAGACCGATGATGGAACACATCATTATGCTGTTGAGAGACCACGGCATTACCGAGCACATCGCGACGCTGTTCTACCAGCCGGAGAACATCACTAATTATTTCGGCGACGGCAGTGACTTCGGCGTGAAACTCCAGTACCGCAAGGCGGAGGCGGATTTCGGGACGGCGGGAAGCGTGCGCAATGCGAAAGATTTTCTCGACCAGCGTTTCCTCGTCATCAGCGGGGACGTGCTGACCGACTTCGACCTAACCGCCGCAATCAAATTCCACGAATCCAAAAAAGCGATGGCGACCATTGTACTGACGAGAGCGGTGAATCCACTGCAGTTCGGCGTTGTGCTCGCCCGCGATGACGGCAAAATTACCCGTTTCCTCGAAAAACCGTCGTGGGGTGAAGTCTTTAGCGATACCATCAATACGGGCATCTATATTCTTGAGCCGGAAGTTCTCGACCTCATTCCACGGGGTGAGGAATTCGATTTCAGCAAGAATCTCTTTCCCCTTCTGCTCGAACAAGACCTCGGACTATTCGGGTATGTTGCGGAAGGCTATTGGCGGGACATAGGCAATCTAAGCGAATACCAGGAAGCACATAACGATATTCTGCGCGGTACGGTGCGGGTCAAGCTTGCCGGGAAAAAAACCGAAAACATCTACCTCGACGACGGAAGTAAAGTGGAAACGAACGAACGGAATTTTTCCGGCACGGTCGTGATAGGGAAACATACCCGTATTCACCGCGACGCAGTCATCGTAAACTCCGTTATAGGCAACGATTGCGAAATTTTTTCAGGCGCGGTGATCCGCAACTCCGTCATCTGGCACGGTACGCAGATCGGTTCACGCTCAGATATCTCCGCCTCCATCATCGGCCAAAAATGCATCGTGGGAGACGAGGTGGTCATCCACGATAACGTGTTCATGAGCGACCAGTGTATTATCGGCAAGCGAAGCCAGTTGCTTTCCAATATTAAATTATGGCCCGAGAAGGTCGTTGAAGAAGGCGCCATCGTCACGCGCAGTCTGGTGTGGGAAGACCGGTGGCTGCGCGAATTATTCGCCGAAGCGCGCGTGTCGGGAATTTCCAACATTGAAATGAACCCGGAGTTCGGCGCGAAGCTCGGCGCCGCATTCGGGGCGTTCGTCGGAGCCGGCTCAACGGTTGTCACCAGCCGGGACGCGGATAATGTTTCGCGCATGATTAACCGCGCGGTGATGTGCGGACTGACATCGGCGGGCGTTCATTGCAGTGATTTGCGCGCATCGTCCATTCCTATCGTTCGCCACGAGCTAAAAAGCGGGAAAGAGCGCGGCGGCATCCACGTGCGCCGGTCGCCGTACTTCAAGAATTATACCGACATTATCTTCTTCGACGCAGACGGGAAAGACCTCCCTACAGGCAAGGCAAAATCGGTCGAACGCCTGTTTTTCGGCGAGGATTTTATTCGCGCTGACCACGACAAAGTAGGCTCTATTAGCTTCCCTGAACGCACGACTGAAAGCTATATAGAGCGATTCCTTGCTACCATTAACGTGCAGGCGATTCGCTCCGCCAATCTTCGGCTCGTCGTGGATTACTCGAACGGCATCGCTTCGACGATCTTCCCCTATATCTTGGGCAAACTCAATGTGCAGGTGGTCGCCCTCCATGCCTATCTAGACAACACACGCCTGACCCGGACGCAGGAGGAAATCGAGCAATCCATCAAAGAGCTTGCCTACGTCGTTACTTCGCTCAAATACGATATCGGCTGTATGCTCGACCCCGGAGCCGAGAAGCTCTACACGGTGGACGAGCACGGGTGCGGCATCGAGAACGACCGTATGCTGACGCTCATGACGAAGTTCTACGCCTTAGCCAACCCAGACCTCAAGAAAATAGCAGTGCCGATCTCCGCTTCGAGCGAAGTTGACCTGATTGCAGGGCAATTCGGCTTAAGCGTCCTCCGTACGAGGGATAGCCACCTTGCGCTGATGGACGCGGCAAGCGACAAAGAGTATAAATTCGTCGCCGGGACGAAGGGCGGCTTCATTTACAACGAATTCCTCTTCGCCTCCGACGCGATGTATTCGGTCGCCAAACTGCTGGAGTGCATGGCGATCACCAAAAAGCGTCTTGGGGAGTTAGATTCTGAAACTCCGCACTTGCATTTTGTCAAAAAAACTGTTCCTTGTGCTTGGCACGCGAAGGGCAGAGTCATGCGCCGCCTCATGAAGGATTCCGAACCCCAGCGGCGCGAACTGGTGGAAGGCGTGAAAGTCTATCCGCAGAACAAGGGGAACCACACTTCGGTCTTTTTGAACCCCGACCGGACACGGCCGGTGTTCCACATTCACGTCGAAGCGGATGAAGCACTTATCGCAAACGAGCTTGCACAAGAGTACGAAACCAAAATCTTACGCTGGATAGAAACCGATTGAGCGCTTGAAATGAAAATTACCGACATCCTGAACGAACAGGTCGTACGCGTCAATTTGCCCGGTACAAATAAGGCAGAAATCATCGACGCGATGATTACGCTTGCCGCCGCGCAGGAAAAAGTTCTCGATAAACAAAAAATGCGCGACGCAATTTTAGAACGCGAAAAAATTATGTCCACAGGCGTCGGTTCCGGCTTCGCCATTCCCCACGGCAAAACGGACGCCGTGTCGGACATCATCGGGGCATTCGCCGTCACCGCGCAACCAATCGATTATCAATCACTTGATGAACAGCCGGTGCGAATCGTTTTCTTGCTCGTCGGGCGGGATAATATGGTGGGGCCACACATCAAACTGCTCAGCCGCATCTCGCGCCTGATGAATAAAGAAGAATTTCGCAATCGGTTAATCGGGGCTAAAACCTCTCAGGAAATTCTGGAAATTTTCCGGCAAGAAGAAACGACATATTTTGAAGCGTAACAGTCTTGATTCCGCGGCGTTCTTTTGATTCCTTTCACCTGTTGTAACAGGCGGTTATACGACTGAAACCCCGCGTCTGCGGGGTTTCGTAATTAGGAGAGCTTGCGTGAAGTTCAAATCCGTCAAAGGCACAAAAGATATTCTTCCCGGCGAAGTTGAAGCCTGGCAACACGTGGAGCGTGTAATTCACCGCGTGATGCGGGATTTTAACTACCGCGAAATTCGCACACCTGTCTTCGAAACAACCGCCCTCTTCTCCCGCAGTATCGGCGAGTTGACCGACATCGTCAGCAAGGAAATGTACAC
>DATCJD010000061.1:0-3975 GCA_036507435.1 Bacteroidota bacterium | reverse complement strand
TCATAAAGAGCAAACTGCGCTTCGGTTTTACAGGGTTCATGACATACGCTTCGGCAAGTTCGAGAATCGTTGCGGTGCCCGAGCCATCGTCGTCCGCGCCGTGGTTAATCGCGCCGTCGGGGTTCACGCCGATATGGTCGTAATGGGAGGTAAGGACGACAACCTCGTCTTTGAGCTTCGAGTCACTTCCTTCAAGGTAGCCGACGACATTTTCGGATTGTTTGATCTCACGCTCAAGCAGTAACGTGACCGTGGCTGTTGCTTCCGTCGCCAATGAGGATGTCCAGCCGTTCTTCATAACGGCGTCTCTCAGTTTCTCGGCGGTTTGCCCTGTCGAGCGTAAAAGTTCATTCGCCATATCCGAGCTGATAACGACTGTCAGTGGAGCAGGCGCACGCGTAGGGCGCCGAGCCGATACATTACCAGTCAAGCGCATGGACGCTCTGTTGAGAAATCCACTCAGCCGTTCCGCTTGTTGCGCGATCGTTCCATTGGTACCCTCATCATTGATGACTAGCGTTAGTGTGCTGTTCGGAGCCGCCTGGTACGGAAGACGGAATCGTCGGGAACCGCCTGTATCCGCAGGATTGGGCGGGGGATATAAACCGAGTGCAATTTTTCCCGCCGCGCTGGCGAGAATTTCCTGGTCTGTTTTCCCGTCGGCGTATCCGATGAACACTACCGGTCCGCTGATAGTGGTGTCCAGCTGAGTGAAACTCAGGAAATCTTTTTTGAATTGATAATTTTTCGTGCCGCTCTTGGTCGTAGTGGTGATAAAAGATTTATCGCTTGGTTTTGTCAGCTCAAGGTCGAAATGCTGATAGTACGTTCCGTTATCGCCGACGGGTTGTAATCCGAGTTTTTGAAAAACAGACGCGATATATTTGGCGGCAATTTTCTGCCCTCGGTAGGTTGTCTCTCTGCCCTCTAATTCCGGTGAGGCGAGGAACGTAAGGTGCGCTTTTAAGTCTGCGGCTGTGATCGAATCATAGCCTGTCCGGGCATCTTTTGTGATTTTGGGGTCGCTCGGCAAAACAACAAGAAGAACAGCGGCAAGAAGAACATTACGCATTATGGTAATCCTTTCAATACAATAAATGTAGGAGAAATGCTCAAAAGGTTAATCAAAATTGGCTGTGAAAGCAAGAAATGAGTGTTACCAATCGACCTGAAAAAATTGCAGTCTAAATGCATATTTTGTCATTTTAATTATATTTTATATGAAAACTTGTCAGACTTTTTGTCAGGGTGTTTGTGTGTCTAATAAATGATTTCTCTATTTTCCTTAAGAAAAATGGAAAAAAATTTGTAGCCAGGCATTGGCACGGGGATTGAATTACTCACTACAGAGTTGTTCAACAATAACTATCAAACGTTTAACAAAAAATTATCTAAGGAGGTTGCCATGTTAGTACGATTTAATTCACCCCGTTTCTTACTCGATAACGTATTCGACAATTTCTTCCGCGGCGATATTCAGGACAACGAGGGTATTGGTATGTCCACGTGGACGCCGGCTGTCGATATCGCTGAGCAGGAAAACGAATACCTCGTGAAGCTGGAGCTTCCCGGCATCAACAAGGACGACGTGAAGATCACGGTCGAGTCCAACGTCCTGACCGTGCGCGGCGAAAAGAAGCAAGACCAAGAAGTGAAGGAAGACAACTACCACCGCGTCGAACGGGTGTATGGTTCGTTCCAGCGGTCGTTCAGACTTCCTAACACGGTTCGCGCTGAACGAATCGATGCGTCGTACAAAGACGGCATCCTGACGATTTCTCTGCCGAGGGCTGAGGAAGCAAAGCCGAAGCAGATCGAAGTAAAAGTAAAGTAATTCTTGTTCTTCGACAGTTAAACTGTCGAAGCGGTTCGTGTTCGGGAGTTAAACTCCCGAACAACTAAAAAAGTAGCCGCACCCTTCATGGGTGCGTTGTTAAAAAAAATGAAAAACAACGCGAACTGGTCGTGTTTGCTCTCTGCGAACCCGGCCGTTCGGCGTTTTTGGAACTCACCCTAAATCCCTCTCTTAAAAGTAAGAGAGGGACTTAAAAAAACGTCACTGGATAAACAACCATTCAGCGGAGAGGAACACAGACAATGTCTAAAAGCACAGGAAAAATCATCGGCATAGACCTCGGCACAACGAACTCCGTCGTTGCGGTAATGGAGGGGAACGACCCGGTCGTGATAGCCAACGCCGAAGGTGCGCGCACCACTCCGTCCGTTGTGGCGTTTGCTAAATCCGGCGAGCGGCTTGTCGGCGCGGCGGCGAAACGCCAGGCGGTCACAAACTCGCAAAACACAATTTTCTCGATTAAGCGGTTCATGGGGCGCTTCCATAACGAAGTCAATGAAGAAATGAAACTCGTCCCGTATAACGTCGTGAAGGGCGACAACAACACCGCCCGTGTGCAGGTCGGCGACAGAATGTATTCTCCCCCGGAAATCTCGGCTATGGTTCTTCAAAAAATGAAGCAGACCGCCGAAGACTATCTCGGCGCGAAGATTACCGATGCGGTCATCACCGTGCCGGCATACTTTAACGATGCGCAGAGACAGGCGACAAAAGAAGCCGGCGAAATTGCCGGACTGAATGTCCGCCGTATCATTAACGAACCCACTGCGGCGGCGCTCGCCTACGGGTTGGACAAGAAACACAAGGACACGAAAGTCGCTGTGTTCGACCTCGGCGGCGGCACGTTCGATATTTCGATTCTCGAATTAGGCGAGGGCGTGTTCGAAGTGAAATCCACGAACGGCGACACCCATTTGGGCGGCGACAACTTCGATATGCGCGTGCTCGAGTACATCGCCGATGAATTTAAGAAACAGGAAGGCATTGACCTGCGCAAAGACCCAATGTCGCTCCAGCGTTTGCGCGAAGCGGCGGAGAAAGCCAAAATGGAGCTTTCCCAGCTCATGCAGACGGAAATCAACCTGCCGTTTATTACCGCTACGCAGGACGGTCCGAAGCATTTGAACTTGACGCTCACCCGCGCAAAATTCGAGCAATTGGTGCAGGATTTGGTCAACCGTTGTATCCCCCCGGTTGAAAAAGCCCTGCACGACTCAGGCTTGAACCCCAACCAGATTGACGAAGTCATTCTCGTGGGGGGCATGACCCGCGTGCCTCGTATCCAACAGCTCGTCAAAGAGATCTTTGGAAAAGAAGGCCACAAAGGCGTGAACCCCGACGAGGTGGTTGCGATCGGCGCGGCGATTCAGGGCGGCGTGCTCGCAGGAGACGTCACCGACGTGCTCCTGCTCGACGTTACCCCGCTCACGCTCGGCATCGAAACGCTGGGCGGCGTGATGACGCAGATGATACAGTCGAACACGACCATCCCGACGAAAAAGAGCGAAATTTTCTCGACGGCGGCTGACGGACAGACGTCCGTAGAGATTCATGTGCTTCAGGGCGAACGCCCGATGGCGATTGATAACCGCTCGCTCGGCAAGTTCCATCTGGACGGCTTGCCGCCCGCTCCGCGCGGCGTGCCGCAGATCGAGGTGACGTTCGATATCGACGCGAACGGCATGCTCCACGTCTCCGCGAAAGACAAGGCGACGAGCAAGGAGCAATCCATCCGGATAACGTCTTCGAGCGGCTTGAGCAAAGAAGAAGTGGAGAAGATGAAAACGGACGCGCAGGCGCACTCGCAGGAGGATAAGAAACGCAAGGATGAAATCGAAACGAAGAACCAGGCGGATAATTTAGTGTTCCAGACGCGCAAGCAGTTGAAAGACCTCGCCGAGAAGATGGACGCGGACACGAAGGGCAAAGTGGAAAGCGCCGCGAACGCGCTCGAAGAGGCGGTGAAAGCTAACAACATCTCCGAGATTAAAGCGAAGATGGAAACGCTCACCGGCGTGTGGAATGAAGCCTCCACGAAAATGTACGAAGCCGCCAAGGCGCAACAACCGCCGCAAGATGCAACGGGCGCGGAGCAACAACAGCAGGCTCCGGGCGACTCC
>DATCJD010000060.1:0-3419 GCA_036507435.1 Bacteroidota bacterium | reverse complement strand
CGCATGACCGAAGTTATCCACTTCCTGTATTGGCGTGACCGCGACATGAGCGCGTGACTTCTTCTGAAAGTCCTTCGTGTGGTCGAACAGATTGAATTTTTCCTTCACGCCTAGCACGAGGTCGACGCCTTCAATCGCGGCAATGTCCGACGGTTGCAGTTGTGCATAACAGCCGACGACCACCACAAACGCGTTCGGCGAATGCCGCAGTGCGCGGCGTACAATCTGCCTGCACTCGCGGTCCGCCCTCTCCGTCACACTGCACGTATTGATGACGCAGACATCCGCGGGCTGGTCTATATCCACAACGCGGAAGCCGCGCTCGGTAAATTGCCTCCCGATCGTCGAAGTTTCGGCGAAGTTCAGCTTACAGCCAAGCGTATGGAGAGCGACGTTTTTCATAAAACAGAAAAAGAGCTGCCGCGAAGTTCGAATGACAGCGCCATTCCTTCGGGACAACTCTTTCCCTTCCTGTGCATACAGTTCTTATTGATTCGGTTGATCCTGCACTGGTGATTCCTGCGCCGTGACAGACGTTGAGAGAACATCCTTCAACGTCATCGGCGTGAGCTTATGGGACGAGACGTAATCGTCAATAAGCTGTTGTTCTTTACCACGCAGGTATTCGAGCACGGACAGGACGATTTTCTTGCTGTCTTTATCGAACTCGATAACTTTTAAGGGTATCGCCGCGCCCACCGGAAACGATTCGGTCGGATTCTTGATCGGCGTTTGAGACAACTGCGAGAGAGGCACAAAGCCATCGACGCCGAGCGGCAATTCGACGATGACGCCTTTCTCGACTATGCGGACAACTTTACCTTCCACTTCCGTGCTGATCTGGTACTGCGATGCGAAAGCTTCCCACGGATTATCCTGCACCTGCTTGTGTCCCAACGAAATCCGGCGCTGGTCGACGTCAATCGCAAGAATCACCACGTCGATCTTGTCGCCCTTCTTCACAACTTCTCCCGGATGACGAATTTTCTTCGTCCATGAAAGGTCGGAGATATGCACTAAGCCGTCGACGCCTTCTTCCAATTCGACGAACACGCCGAAGTTGGTCAGGTTACGCACTGAGCCGGTATGCCTTGAGCCGACCGGGTACTTTGCCAGCAGTGACTTCCACGGGTCCGGTTCCAACTGTTTCATACCGAGCGAAATCTTTTTGCCGTCTTTATCGAGCGATAAAATAGTCGCATCAAGTATCTGTCCCATCGAAACTATTTGCGACGGGTGCTTCACATGCTGAGTCCAGCTCATCTCAGAAATGTGAATCAACCCTTCAATGCCTTTTTCGATTTCCACAAACGCGCCGTAATCGGTCAGCGAGACGACCTTGCCGCTGATCTTCGTGCCGACGGGATATTTCAGGTCGATGTTCTCCCATGGATGCGGCAGGAGCTGTTTGATGCCGAGCGAGATGCGTTTCTTTTCTTGGTCGAAATCCAACACAACCACATTCACTGTTTGGTCGAGTTTCACAACTTCTGACGGGTGATTGACTCTGCCCCATGAGAGGTCCGTAATATGCACGAGGCCGTCTACGCCTCCGAGGTCGACGAACACGCCGAAATCGGTAATAGCTTTAACGTGGCCCTCAAGGATTTGCCCCTTCTCCAGGCGCTCGAGAATCGCTTTGCGCTGTCCGGAGAGTTCTTCTTCAACGAGTACTTTGTGACTGACGACGACATTTTCAGAAGGGTGGTTGACTTTCACGACACGGAAATCCATTTCCTTGCCGATGAACGCGTCGAAATCACGAACGGGACGCACATCAATCTGCGAGCCGGGGAGGAATGCATCAATTCCCATCAAGTCGACGACGATACCGCCTTTCGTGCGCCGGACACAACGTCCCTTGAGCACTTCGCCGGTATCGAATGCTTTCGTGACACGGTCCCAAATGCGCATGAAATCCGCCCGCTTGCGCGAGAGCACCAACTGCCCGTCGTTATTCTCAACGGATTCAAGGAATACTTCCACCTCGTCGCCGATTTTAATATCGCTCAGGTTTGGGAATTCCGAAACGGAGACCTGCCCCTCGGATTTAAATCCGATATCGATTGTGATCTGCGAATCGCCGATATGAACGATGCGCCCGCGTACGATTTCACCCTGGGTAATTTTCGCCAGTGTGCCTTCGTACATTTTTTCGAGTTCTTTATATTCGATCTCCGAATATTCTCTCTCATCCAGTCCATTCGAAGAAGTTAATGCTTCCACCATTCAGCCTCCAGAAAAAGCCTTCCGCCAAAGCGGAGTTTGACCGTCTTGCAACCCTCTTCGGCGCCAGTCATCAACGCACCGAACAGAGACACGAAGCGGCCAATGTTGTTAAGTGATTGGATTCGTGATCAACAACTGATGACTGTGTACCCGGTACTGCCGGGTCTCCGTCCGCTCAAGCGGAATCGGAACATACAACACTCTCGAAGCCCACGACCTTATCCCTGCGCAAGCTGCGGCACGAACTTCTCCTCAATGGCATGCTTCACGTTCATCATCAACCATTGCGGCGTGGAAGTTGCGCCCGTGATGCCGACGGTCTCAACGCCGTCGAACCACTCGGGCTGTAATTCGGGAATATCCTCGATGAAATACGTGCGAGGATTCGCTTCTTTCGTAATTTCGAATAGCACTTTGCCGTTCGAACTGTGCCGCCCAGCAACGAAAATGACAATGTCGTTTACGGAGGCAAATTCTCGGATTTTTTTATCTCGCCCCGAAACCTGTCCGCAGATGGTATCTTTCGCGTGAAATCCGATAGCCTCGTCCTCTATGGAACCGACAACAAGCTCCTTGACGCGTTTGCCAAGCTCTTCTTTGATGCTGTAGAACGTCGGCTTGTCCATCGTCGTCTGCGAAAACAAGACCGTCTTACGGTCGAGTTTCACGTTGTCGATTTCTTCCAACGATTTTACGACAATCGCCTCGCCGTTCGTTTGCCCCGCTAAGCCGATGACTTCGGCATGTTCTTTCTTGCCGAAAATAACAATCTGGTATCCATCTAAATAAAATTTTCTGATGCGCTCCTGCACTTTCGTCACGACGGGGCAGGTAGCGTCGATAATCGTAATGCCGAGTTCTTCCGCCTTTTTGTACGTCGAGGGCGGTTCGCCATGTGCGCGTATCAGAATAGTCTTCCCTCGGAGATTGTCCAGGTCCTGATGCGCAACGGCTTGCATTCCCTTTTCACCAAGCCGCTTGGTTTCCATCGGGTTATGAATGATGGCTCCGAGAGAATACAATTCGTTGGACTTCGCCAATTCCTGCTCGGCGATATCCACAGTGCGGACAACGCCCCAACAAAATCCCGAAAACTTATCTACGGTAACGGTCACTGTTTTGACGTTCCTTTGACCAGCTCTTTAGCCCGCTGAACGATAAACTCCACCTGTTCTTCAACCGTGAGTTTG
>DATCJD010000059.1:0-7378 GCA_036507435.1 Bacteroidota bacterium | reverse complement strand
TTCGCCTCGCGCTCGGCGTTCTCTTGCGACACGGTGAGAATGATTTCGTACTGGTTCTCGAACGCCACGTCGTAAATCGCCTCAATCACCGTAGAGAAAAAGAAATGTGCAATCTTCGGAACGACAACGCCGATGGTGTTGGAATGGCGCGCCGAAAGATTCCTCGCCATGAGGTTCGGGACGTAGCCAATTTCCACTGCTAATTTTTTTATTTTTCGCGCCGTCTCGATGGAAATATCGGGATGTCCCCGCAACGCCTTCGAAACAGTGACGTTCGAGACTTTCAGCTTCTTCGCGATGTCCGCTATTTTTGCGTGAGGCTTCTTTGTCATCTCTAGAAGGACTCCATTGAGGTATGTTGTGAACTACTTACCGGAGCCGCCTGCAGTAATTTTTCCGGCGCGCTCAAGCTCGATAGCCGAGAGTAAAAACGGACCATACCCTTTGAAGTCATCGGTGCGTAACGGTTCGCCGATGTAATATTCATAACTGCCGTCGCGGTAAGGGTTTCCACCGAGACCGCCCACTTTCACAGTGCGTAGCAAGTGTACGATTCCATTTTCATCGACAGAGATATGGTGTTCAAGCAACCCACGGAATGACTCCGCCGCGCGGTCGGCATACAACGGGGGCAAATAACCGAGCCGCGCGCCTTTGGCAAAGGCATATGCAAACATCGCGCTTGCCGACGCCTCGGTGTAATTCCCTTCGGCATGTTGCATATTGACCACTTGATACCAGAGGTTGGTTTTCTGGTCGCGTTGTTTCATACTGTTTTTTGCAAGATTTGAAATTATCCTCAACAGGTCCTTGCGGTTCGGATGGTCTTGCGGAAAAATTTCGAGTACGTCCACCAACGCCATCGCGAACCAGCCGAGCGAGCGCCCCCAGAGATTCGGCGATGTGCCCGTTTTCGGGTCTGCCCATCGTTGTTGGCGTGCCTCATCCCACCCGTGGAAGAACAGTCCCGTACGCGGGTCGTAAGTATGTTTTTCGATCAGCAAGAACTGCTTGGCGATATCGTCGTATGCAGACTTCTCGCCGTAGTGGTTTGCGTAGAGAGTGTAAAACGGCTCCGCCATATAGAGGCCGTCCAGCCACATTTGATGCGGGTAGATATTCTTATGCCAGAACCCGCCCTCGGTCGTGCGGGGATGCAGAGAAAGCTGTCGCCGCAGGGTATCCGCGGCATTTTTGAATTTCGCGTCGTTGAATTTTTGATACATTCTTAGCGTAATTTTCCCCGGCGCGATTTTATCGATATTAAATTCATCAAGCTCGTACGTCCGGATACTGCCGTCTTCGCGGATGTACTGTTCGAGGTTGTTCCTGATATATCCAAGGTACCGTTCGTCCGCGGTATGTTCCCACATGCGGTAGAATGCTTCGAGCATGAGCCCCATTTCGTACTCCCATTTCGCGGGCCTTGGGTCGTCGTCGTATTTCATCGTATCCGGCTGAATCGCCATAAAGCTGTGCGCGAGCCGTACGGACCACGGAGCTGTGTGCGAAATGCGTTCCTGCGCGTGGCAACACACGACCGCAGAGAGAAGGAGAACTACAACGAACAATCGTCGAAACATGGTATGCCTTTCTTCAAGCGTTATGCCACCCGATAATTTGCTGAAATAGATACTCAACGGCAAATGAATAAATGAGAATTTTATTGTGCCGGATGTGATGAAGTTATGCGAACTGCGATTCATATCCCCGAAGCCCGCAAAGGACACGAAGAAACTGCCTGGTGCGCTTCATGGAAATAATACGACAGCACACGTTCATTTTCGATTGTACGTAACCGTATCGGCAAGCTCGTTCAGGTAAATTTCCAAATTGCTGTATCCGCTTGCTGTTATGGTTGACCCATCGTGTGGATCATTGGGATTCAACATTCGAGATCGCTCCCACTCGTCCGGTATGCCGTCTGAATCCGTGTCAAGAGGCGAAGCCGCACTTCGAAGCATCGGCCAGCCGCCCACTTCGGCTTGAGAATCTATTATTCCAAGATTCGTTGATTGAGAACGGAGTTTATGCTCCTTGGCGTACGAGGGATTCCCGAATGTTGCCGTGCCACTCCTCGTTTCTCGTATGATGCGGTCATCAACCGCATCGCGCGTGGGTAACACTGTCCCCGCAAATTGTATTATAGGGTTAATAATCTCGGTCGGCGCTTGAGTGCGTGAAGCCACAAAGGGAAATGGCTCCCCGACTCTCCCGTACATTCTGAATTCGCCGCTTAAGCCCGCCCAATTGTCGTTCGTAACAGCTTTCGAGCTTTCGACTACATTTTCGGCCACGTACCATTGTCCGGTAGAATCAAACGGCTCAAGGAATGCCTCACGTTCGATGGAAGCGGGCCCGGGCTTAAAATAGTTCGCCACAACGTTCTGCTTACCCTGCTCGCCGCCGTACGCACATTTGAATCCCCAATTGTACACAAAGTTATTACGAAAATCGACCAACTCTTCCTCAGGCTTTCCGGACGTTCTACCACCGTTGAAGCGGGGGTTGCGGCTGGTGTTGTGTGCAATCAGGTTGTAGTGAAACGACGCTTTCCTCCCGCCCCATATGCCGCCATACCCGTGCGTTCCTTTTGAATGAACGGAATTGTTGAGACTCTCGGAGACGATGCACCACTGCAACGTAAAGTTTTCGTTATCGTAGAACGAACCGACTTCATCAACGCCCCAACTCATGGAACAGTGGTCGATGATAACATTTCTGCTTCCCATAACGGTAAAGGCGTCGTCTTCCTGCCGCGCTTCATCGCCGAGACGAAACCGGATAAAGCGCACGATAACATTGTCGGCAATAATTTTGGTGTTATAATTCCTGAGGCAAATGCCGTCCCCGGGGGCTGACTGTCCTGCGATAGTGAGGTCGCCGTTGGTGATGAGCAGAGGCGATTGCAATGCGATCGTGCCGGAAACGCGAAACACCACCGTGCGCGCGCCGGATTGCCGAAGCGCCTCGCGCAAACTGCCGGCACCGTCGTCATTCAGGTTGGTCACAACGATGACTCGCCCGCCCCGTCCGCCGGTTGCAAATTTCCCGTACCCGTCCGCGCCGGGAAATGCGGCGACTTGCGCTTCTAGAGAGAGAGGGCTGAGGACAACGAATATGATGGCAATCAGGATTCTCATGGATGTTCTAAACAACAAGCGGCAAGTAGGGTCTACTTGCCGCTCGGGTTCTATACTATCATACAAAAAATGATTTATTTCAGCAACATCATCTTTCTGGTAATGGAGCTATTCGGCGTTGTAAGGCGGTAGAAATAGACGCCCGACACAAAATTCGACGCATCGAAACTCACGGTATATGTGCCCGCCAGTCTCTTGCCTTCAGCGAGTACAGCAAGTTTTCTGCCGAGAACATCGAAAACTTCCAGCGTGACCTGCGCTTCAACCGGAACTCCGTACGTCAACGTCGTGGAGGGGTTGAAGGGGTTCGGGAAGTTCTGGTTGAGCGTGAATTCTACGGGGATGGCCTCAGAGCCGGAAACGCCCGTTGTCACATCCGCCGCCCAGAGAGCTTTCTGGTCGGGGAACCAGTTAAGGTCGCCAACAGGATAGCCGCCCTTCGCGCCGGTGTATGCCGCCGAAGAAGTGGCGTAGGAGGCATCGAGAGAGTCGCGGTAGTAAGTGATGAGCCTGCGGTCGAAATCATCGGTCGCTGGATCAAATACTACTCCCGGCGTATTTTTTGATTTATTACCGCCCGTCGGGTCTTCATACCATCGCATCATGTTGTTCATCAGTTGTGGTGCATTCACTAAGTCAAGTGCGACTTCCTGAAATGCTGTTAGGGTATCGCCGCCTTGCGCTTGTACCTTGCTATTGATATGCCACGAAAGCGGAGCGCCGAGAGGGAATTCAAAATCATCCAAAAATGCTTGTCCCGAATCGGATACTGTGTAATAATTGTTGGCTACTCTCCATTGCGTTGTATCGTTCGGAGCGGAGAAAATCCACGTAATTCTGTTCGCGCCGTTGGGATACTTCTCACCCGTATTTGCCCATTCAGCAATTCGAGTTACATCGGTCGAATCCTCTCCAAGCGAAAAAGCATCAACGAATAAATTATTCGTGACATGAATATCGGTGCCGACGTTGCCGAGTGAAAGCAGTCCATGATACCCCATCCCGTTTACAAACGTGTTATGGTCGATGAGTCCGTATTTAATCGGACCTGTCCCCAGGAGAGGATTGCCAAAGTTGTAATGCCGGATTGCACGGTCCTGAAAATTGACAAAGGTGCAATTCTGCACGATGAACGTATCAATTGTCGCTTCACGCAAGTCAAGACCCTTACCCGCGCCAAGGTTGGAGGTTGTGAGCGCTCCCATGTTGGCAAAAATCGTGTTCGTAACCTTGACTTTCACAGCGTTACTTCCTGTTCGTATATGCTGGCCGTTGATATTAGAAAAAACAACGCCATCAACAATGATCGAAGACCCGACCGCGTTCGTATTGATTAATCCACCCTGTACTCCGTCCAGCCGTTCCGGTTCAAGCTCATAGTACCCGACAATGCAAATGTTGTACAGTTCAAGATTACCGCCTGCCAACTGAACGAAATTACCCGGCGGCCTCGTCGGTGTATTTCCCGTGCCTTGTTCCCACAGGTAAATAATCGGCTTTTCCCCTGTTCCAGCCGCCGCGCGCATACGGAGCGTTTTGCCCGCCTGGATATTAATGATCGCCTTAGTGAGGTACACAGCATCGCGTTGTAACTCATACACGCGATCTGCGAGCAGTCCTCCAGTTGCCGCGGTATCGGCTTTAAACTGTTCGTCGACGAACGTCGCTACCGTGCCGTCATACGGCAGGAGCGGGAGAACACTCTCTTGACCGTACGCCGAGGAGGCGATAACGATAAGGAATGCAAACACAATTCCAATTTTTTTATTAAACATAAACCCTCCTAACAATGAATGATGATGGGGTAAGTAGTTACAAATACAATTCCGTCTCTCGACCTCCTATTGTGATGTTGGATGTGTTATTTGTAGTCGTTCTCGTTTTCATGGTCTCGCACTTACAGCTCAAGAGTAACGCCAAAATCCGCCGTGAGACCATACTTTTCGCTTTGGTCGAACAGAGTTCTGGCGTACAACCGATTCGACAGTGAAGACCCGTCCTCAATATTTGTCAGATTGTTGAGGTTAAGAAACAGTGTGGCGTATTTCATAACCTTGTATTTCAACGTTACATCAACTCGCGTGAACGCCGTGGTTATACGGTCGCCTGCCCCTGTTGCAGAAAATGAAATGTTGTGCTCTCCTTGGTGAAACAGAGAAAGCCGTGTTGAAAAATCGCCGATATCGTATCCCAGCGCAATATTGAGAAAGAATTCCGGCATCCCTTCCAACTGATGCTTGCGTTCGACGAGTGTATTGTACGATTTCGGCAACGGGAACGGTCCGGAAGAATCGAAGTAGGTAATTGTCTGCGATCCGTATAACACCGTCTCCGACCGAACCACCGAGGCATTATAGGAGAGCACAATATTATTGAATGGGTTCGGAAGAAAATGAAAATTTATTTGATGCTCGAATTCGAACCCCCATATCTTTGTCGGCTTTGGCGAATTATACGGAAGCGTTAAGTTATACGGTGTGGTGCGTAGTTGGCTTTTCCATGTTATGCCAAATCGCTCCATCAGCGAATCACCCGTCGTGTTAAAATTATTGAGCATATGATACATATCTTTGATCTCTTTGTAGTATGCCGACACGGAGATCAAGCCGAATGAATTATCAAAAAACGATGTGTTGATTTCATAATTCCACGCCTGCGATGTTTTTAACGAAGGGTTCCCCACATACAGGACAAATTGCGTGCCCACTTCTGCCGGACGACCTGCGATGAAGCGGTTCATCCGCATATTGAAGTCGGGCCTGCCGAGCGCTTTATACGCGGCAAGGCGCAGGTTCATAAACCCGAACGGCCTGTAGGAGATATTCAGATTCGGAAGCAGGACCGATTGCCCGTAAGATGACGTGGTATCCCGAATGGAATTTGTCGGGATAGGAAATCCGGAGACCGGACCCGGCATGAACGTTGATTGATAATCATTGTATTCATTCTCAATCCGTAGCCCTGCAATGACAGTGAGGTCTTGCCCCACATTGAGCGTATTCATAACGTATCCCGCCGCTACACGCTCCGTCACAAAATGGTCGTCATATTTAATAAGCGGGTTCACCCAAATCTCTTGCTGATTTCCTGTTGCATCAACGCCGTATCTATTGAGTTCTCTCCATTGGCGCAATTTATCCCGGACGATTAACGGATTCAGCAAATAGGCTTCGTAGACATTCCTGGTGGAAGCACCACCGGACATAAAGTAATCAATCCCAATAAAACCGCCGCCGCTCTGCCGCCATTGTTCAAATTCTGTTCCTGAGAAATCCTTTTGTTGGAGAGTCCCATCCGGCAAACGCTCATGTGTTTGCCATCGCCCAAGGTAATAGGGCGTAAAATCTTCCGTCCGCAGATTAGACCTGTTTTTTACTTTGAACTTCCCACCCACCTTTACCTCGCCGGAAATGGCATCACCGAGCAGATATGTTTTACCAAGGTCCGCATACGCCGTTCGCTCTTTATCATAGTTATCCTGAGTACGAAAATATCCCCAATAGAGCGAAGCGTTCGCGAAGTTATTGACTGCATAATTTATCAATTGTTCGGGCATTGAGGTAATAAGGGGCGGTTGATTCATACCGGAAGGTTCGACAAAAATCGTCTGATAGTCATAAGGAAAAAATGATTGTGACTCGGCAAAGGATACTCCCCAGCCCAACGAGACGCCGAAGAGTTCGTTGGTGCCACGTAAAGAACTGCTGATGGTGTTGATATCCTGTTCACGATCGCGATAATTGAATACCGGCTGGCCTTGTTGGCTACCGCCTCCTTGCGTCGGATAATCCCTTGTCGATAATAAAAAATCACGATTTGTCCTGCCGTAGACATTGTTCAACCTAATTGAACCGTTGTCCGGGGTGTTGAAATCGAACAACACACTCAGCCCTTCGCGTTTTCGTACTTCGTCGGTGAACTCAAGCGAAAAATCATTGATAAAATAATCTTCCCGGTCTTGGTTTCCGTAGTTGACATTAATCCGCTCATTGCTCCGAATCCGTTTCTCGAGGTTACTTGTGAGCTGAACCCCGAAAAGACCATCAAAGTAACGCTCGCCGTAATGAACTGATGAAATGTACTGGTTCATCGACCCCATGAGGTCGTTGTAGTCCCCTTTCAATTCCGCTTTGAGCCTTCTTGACTCCGGAGCTTTTTTTGTGACGAGGTTGATACCGCCCGCCAATCCGTCGCCGTCCTTATCTGGTGTTAAGGCTTTGTACAACTCCACGCCT
>DATCJD010000058.1:0-2581 GCA_036507435.1 Bacteroidota bacterium | reverse complement strand
GATGCATAGATTTCAGGCTTCCAGACACTCAGCACAAATTCTCTCGTTTGTGAGCCTGCAAGCATTTGCCCATCTGTGACAATGGTATTGAGCCGCTCTTTGAAAAGACGAGTGACCTGAAGCGGAATAAGAGCCGTATCGGTCACCGTCGTTGCCTCGTTCATAAGACTTACGTATGAGGTATTTGGTACAATTGTAACCAAAGCAGTATCTCCTGTGTAGAATCCGGGAGTTACGGTTATTCTCACACAATTATCGTTTATCGAAAGCGGTGTAATAAATGCTTCAAACTCGTATGGTTCGTCGTCCCACATCCAGCCTTCACCCCAAAACAGGTCGTCAAAATAGCTTACGTCTGAAATAACATCTCCGAGAATAGTGTTGATACCGGCGGATTTTATCTGTGCAACAAGCGTGTCGAGGTCGCTCGATTTGAAGTCCGGATTACCGAATCCCTTGAAGTACAAGTTGCCCGTCACAGTATCGGAAACCATCGGGGTGTCAATCAAGACAGTAGTGTTGAAGCGAAAATCTTTTCCAAGTATGCCGATGCCTGCGGATGATGTGAGCAATTTCATATTGGATGCGGGGTGCATAAGCATGTTGCTGTTTCGCTCGTAGAGCACCTCGTCCGTTTCGAGAGAAGTCACTTTCATGCTGATGCGCGCCGGAAGAAAGAGGGAGTCGTTGAGCAGTTGATCAATATCGTACCGTAAGCGTTCAAGTGGGTCTCGTGGAATGGAAGGCGGAAAGAGCCCCGCACATCCGCCGAAAATGAGAAGAGCCGTCGCCGCAGTCAAAATGATTTTCATGTATTTCGTACTCGGAGTAATGTATGGTTACAAAGCAAGTGAAACGAATGTGAGCGGAAAAAACCTTAAATGCAATACTCCGCGAAAACAGAGGCTGGATGTTTTCTTGCTTCAACGATGAAAAAAGGGTATATTTCTTGACATTTTAGCTTAAGAAAGAGGCATATGTTAGAATTTTTCAAAAATATTCTTGGGTCTAAACGCGAAAAAGACGTGGGCGTGTTGAGGCCTATTGTTCAGGAGATCAACAAACACTACGACCAGCTTCAGGGTTTGACCGATGATGAGCTGAGGTCGAAAACGGAAGAATTTCGCGCTCGCATTAAAGAATCCGCTGCAGAAATCGAGCAGGAAATCGCTGACGTGAGGGAGGAAATAAAGCAAACGCAAGCGTTCGAAGAGCGTGAAGCTCTGTATGCCCGCATTGATGAATTGCACAAGGAACAAGACAAAGCCATAGAAGCCGCGCTAAGTACCATCTTGCCCGAAGCGTATGCCGTCGTGAAAGACGCGTGCCGCCGTCTTGTGGGCAAGACCTGGGATGTAGCTGGGAGCAAGATTGTCTGGGATATGGTTCCGTTTGATGTTCAATTGATGGGCGCTGTCGTCTTGCATCAAGGCAAAATTTCGGAAATGGCGACGGGCGAGGGGAAGACTCTTGTTTCAACCTTTCCGGCTTATCTCAATGCTTTGTCGGGCAGAGGAGTTCATATTGTCACGGTCAACGATTACCTTGCGTTGCGTGACAGTCTATGGGTTGGAAAAGTGCACGAGTTTCTCGGTTTGAAAGTCGGTTGCATTCTTCAGCAAATGGACCCGCCGCACCGGCGTGTCCAATACGCGGCAGACATTACTTACGGAACGAATAACGAATTCGGCTTCGATTATCTTCGCGACAACATGGTGTCCACTCCCGAAGAAATGGTGCAACGTGGACACAATTATACGATTGTGGACGAAGTGGATTCCGTATTGATTGACGAAGCCCGCACACCGTTGATTATCAGCGGTCCCGTGGCTGTGGAAGACCACAAGTTCAACGAAATGAAGCCGCACATCGAGCGGCTTGTCAATGCGCAAAAAAACCTCGTCGCAAAAGTGCTTTCCGACGCCGAGCAGTTACTAGCTCAGCAGAAAACCAAAGAAGCCGGCGTACCCCTCCTGCGTGCGCACCGAGGATACCCCAAAAACAAAAAGCTTCTAAAATTTTTCTCTGAACCCTCTAATAAAACACTCGTCCAGGAAACGGAAAAGATTTACCTGCGTGACCAGGAAAACCGCATGCACGAAATCGATGACGAATTATATTTCAGCATCGATGAAAAATCGCGCGTCATTGACCTGACGGAAAAGGGACGAGAATTTCTTGCTCAGGCATTTCCGGGCAAGGATAAGGATTTATTCGTTATTCCGGACATCGGCACTGAATACAGTCACATCGAAAATGATTCAACGCTCACACCGGAACAGCACCAGCAGAAGAAAGACCAAGTCAACAAACTGTTTGCAGAACGCAGTGACCGCATTCATACCATTCTCCAACTGCTCAAAGCGTATTGCCTCTACGAAAAGGACGACGAGTACGTTGTCTCCGACGACGGCAAAGTGATGATTGTCGATGAGTTTACCGGACGAATGTTGCCCGGAAGGCGTTACTCGGAGGGGCTTCACCAAGCGATTGAAGCAAAGGAGGGCGTGAAGGTCGAACGCGATACCCAGACACTCGCTACCGTCACGCTCCAGAACTATTTCCGGCTTTACAAAAAAAT
>DATCJD010000057.1:0-2853 GCA_036507435.1 Bacteroidota bacterium | reverse complement strand
CCATCGGGCTGAATGTTGATTCACACCGATATTTTGACCATCATCATTCGGACAACGATACCATCGAATGGGTCAACGAGCGCGAGCTTGCACTCGGTGCCGCGGCGATGGCTGTCCTCGCCTATGTTATTGCGCAGGAGGGGTTGTAGGACATCGTTGCCGGTTGTCGGTTTACAGTTTTTTTATTTTCGACCCTGACAACAACACAATCAGGTAATGTCAAAGGAAAGGAACTTCCATGGTAAGCGCTTTAGTTCTCTTAAACGTTGAGCGCGATAAAGTCAACAGTATTGCCGAAACGCTCGCGGCAACGGAAGGCATTACGGAAGTGTATTCTGTCGCCGGCAGGTACGACTTAGCCGTCATTATCCGTGTGAAACAAAACGAACAGCTCGCGGACGTCGTAACCAAAAAGATTCGAAGTTTGGACGGAATCGAAAAATCGGAGACGCTGATCGCCTTCCGCGCGTATTCTCGTTACGACCTGGAGATGGCGTTCTCGCTCGGCATGGAGAACAAATAATGGAAAGCCGTACCGCTCTCCTCTTCGGCGCAACGGGACTCGTGGGCAGTCATTGCCTGAAGCGACTGCTTGCGAGCAATGCGTACTCGTCCGTCGTCCTGTTCGTCCGCACTCCCGTGCCGATGTCACACCCCAAGCTGAAACAGAACACGGTAAATTTTGACAGCCTGCAGTCAGACCTTATCAGTGGGGACGACCTCTACTGCTGTCTCGGCACCACCATGCGCAAAGCCGGCTCGCCGGAGGCATTCGAAAAAGTTGATTACACCTACCCGCTGGAAGTCGGCAAGCTTGCATCGGCGAACGGCGTGAAACAATTCTTGCTCGTCACGTCCGTCGGCGCCGACCCGACGTCGGCAAATTTCTATCTCAAGACAAAAGGACGGGTGGAAGAAGCCCTGAAACAGGTTCCGTTTCACTCGTTGCTTATTTTTCGGCCTTCCTTCCTGATGGGAAACCGGCAGGAGTTCCGCCTCGGCGAACGCATCGGTATCACGACCATGCGCGCATTGACCGCCGCGCCCGTCGACGCGCTGAAAAAATACCGCCCCATCGCCGCATCGGTAGTGGCGAGTGCAATGGTGAACACCGCACAGCGCGGGCTTGACGGCGTGCACGTGTTCGAGTCGGATGAAATCCAATCCATCGGCGCCGCATGACGCTTTGGCATTTTCTCCTCCTGTTTGTGAGCGGTATCGCGTCGGGATTCCTTAACGTGATGGCTGGCGGCGGCTCCGCGCTTACACTCCCGCTCTTAATCTTCCTAGGACAATCCAGTGCGATGGCAAACGGCACCAACCGCGTCGCCATCCTCATTCAAAATATGGCGGCAGTTGCGTCTTTCCGGCGGCTGGATGTACATGAGTTCAAACGCAGTCTTTCCTACACCTTCTGGGCGATGCCGGGCGCGATTGCGGGCGCAATCGCCGGCGTGACAGTGGGCGATGAGACGTTCCAGAAAATCCTCGGCGGCGTGATGATCGCCACCATTTTTTCGCTGTTCATCAAATCGCCAGCGACCGAAGCTTTTGCCGAAAACCGCAAACGCTCGTGGCTCATCTACCCTGCAATGCTGTTCATCGGATTCTACGGCGGGTTCATTCAGGTGAGCGTCGGGTTCCTGTTCATGGTCGCGCTCTATCATATCGAAAAGCTTAATCTCGTGTATGTAAACATGCACAAGGTGACGATCGTGCTAATGTACATGGGTCCCGCGCTTGCGATCTATGCATGGACGGGCAATGTGGACTGGGTGTCGGGCATTGTACTCGGCGTCGGCAGTGCAATCGGCGGGTGGTGGGCGGCGAACGCTTCGGTGAAGAAAGGCGAGAAGCTCATCCGCGCCGTTCTTGCTGTGGCAATCGTCATCATGGCGGCGAAGTTGTTGGGGGTGTTTTGAGAAAGCAGTGCTAACCGCGAAGGTGTAAAGAACGCGCTCCTTGTCTTCTCGCTCGTGCTCTTTGGATATTTGGCGGTGACGGAAATTGTGGACTTGTGGTGAGGCAATCTAACGAAAATTCCATCACGTTTACTTCCACCTGTACAAGTTTAGCATAATTTGGTAACGGGGTTTTTGATAGTGTCCTAATTTTTAATAATGTTTGGTGGGACAGGCATTCCTGCCTGTCCAGAAAAGTCAGACAAGTCCCGAAGGTCCGTAGGACTCCTACGGAGGATGGCTTCGCCAAATGTCTGACCTACCAAACGAGGACTCTACCGAGCTTTTTCCATTCTTGCAAGTCAAATGCTTTAGCCGTAGATTATTCTTTGTTTTGAATTTTCCAGTAGCGCATTAACTTAGCACGGAGGAGACATGGAACGCAAGAACATAGCCGGCAATTCGGTGTGGGAAGGGATGGTGGGATATTCGCGCGCGGTGCGCATCGGCAACCACATATTCGTCGCCGGCACAACCTCGACCGACGAAAACGGCATCATTTCCGGCGTGAAGAACCCGTACCGCCAGGCAGTGCAGTCGCTGAAGAACATCGAGACCGCGCTGCAGAAAGCCGGCGCGAGCATGAAGGACGTCGTGCGCACGCGGATGTTCATCACCGACCCCGCCTACGCGGAAACCATCGGCAGGGCGCACAATGAAGTATTCAAAGACATTAAGCCCGCTTCCACGATGGTGGTGATCAGCCGGCTCGTCGATAAGGAGATGTTGGTGGAAATAGAAGCCGACGCGATTGTCGAATAAATGATGATGTCATTCTGAGTCCGATGCCGCCCTAAGCGAAGTCTCCCGAAGGGATGCCTTCGGCAGAAGGGTTATCGGGACGAAGAATCCCGCAGGAGCGCGAGATGCTTCGCTTCGCATAGCATGACAT
>DATCJD010000056.1:0-8240 GCA_036507435.1 Bacteroidota bacterium | reverse complement strand
GTTTCTGTGGATATAAATGAGGTCGTTGTTGAACGCACCATCACCGTTCATATCAGAGCTGAAACGGTAGCTATAGTTGCCCCGTGTGGCAGCCTCGGCATAGAGTGTAAACGTTGTAGCACCGATATTAAAATACTCGGCACGGTAAGAAGCGGCGCCAAACAACCTGTGTCCCGGAGAGTTATCGGAAAACGCAACTGCCGGGTTGTTCGGATTGCTTGATTGCTCGTTACCAGTCCATGACCCCGATGCGATTGAGCCTGGATCGACAGTGTTCTTCGCTTCACCATAACTATAGGCTGCCATCGCATACAACCCATCCGTATACGGCCGCTCAAGTTTAACAGAGAAGTTCCAAGAATATCCTTCGTCTTGATTTGAGAGGACGATAGCGCTGGAAATATTATTCGGTGAAGCACCGTGGATTCTGTTCGAGGTCCATCGCGGGCGGTTATCGGCGCCTACGAAGTTTGTCTGTGCCGCTGGGAGGTTGGCATTGTGGTAAGCGATCCCGTTTACATCCCTACTGTAGAGGAATTCCGCCGTTCCAAAAATTCCCTGCGGCAATTGTTGGTCAATCGCAATGTTAGACCTCCACAGCTGCGGGAACTTGAAATCCGGGTCAGTGAGTGCCAACTCGTAGCTGGTAGCAGGGGCTCCTGTAACGGTGGTTGGCTTGTAATGATTCGGGTCCGGATGGAACGGACGCGTTGTAACATTACTGAGCGATTCAAAACCGGTCAACACGCCGGTGTTACCGATCTGGTTTGAAATCCAAACATAGGCTGGGCGTCCGCTAAAGAGGCCCGATCCGCCGCGGATTTGTGTCGTGCGATCGCCCATCAAGTCATAGTTGAAACCAACGCGAGGCGAAAACAGAATTGTAGGTTCCGGAAGCTGCTTTGACGGGTAACGTGTTGATTCTCCATCTGCATTCACAAACGAGAGCGCATCAGCGTTCGCGTTTTGGTAGCCAGTATCGCCAAATGAAGCGCGGTCAAGTCGGATACCAGCCGTTACGCGGAGTTGGCTATTCACTTGCCACTCATCTTGCGCGTAAATCCCAGCATAGAGAACTTCCAACGGTTGCACCGGTTTCGTCAGACCCGGAATGTTCATGTAGCGAACCTGAAAGCGATTGAGCGTGACTGGAGAAACGGTTCTGTTTGGGTTCAACAAGTAGTCTGCCGCATCATCATAGAATTCTTGTAATGAATTGTATACGTAGACGCTCTGCGAACCGGGGAAGAAGACGTTTTCGGACTCATAGCTTTCGATGCTCAAACCGAATGTCAGGAAGTGATTCTCCAGATACATCGTAAAGTTGTCCTGGAACTGCAGGCTGTTATACCGTAATTCGTTATTCGGCGTAAACGGCTCAAACCCGAATGTCGTATAGGGTAAGCCGCCCTCTCGAATATCGACAAGCGGGAAGAACGTGCCCACAGGTTCACGGCTTTCATCGCTCTCATTATATCCAATAATGAGATTATTGGACATATTGTCGCCGATAATCGAGTTCCATTCGCCGACGATTGAGCGAATGTTTTCCAAAATCTTATAGTTGGAATTTGCGAAATTAATAGCATTTTGATTGCTCCGCCTTGACCCGCCGCCTAACGATGATGACGTGGAGACGAGGACGTCGGTATCGGAGTCGAGGTGATTATAACGTACGCTAAACTTATTGGACTCATCCATGTTGAAGTCAATCTTGCCGATGAATCGTAACGCGGGTGTCGCGTGCTCATAACCTTGATAGGGCCCTGTGGTATAGCCAAAGCTTGACTGGAGGTAATTGCTCAACGCATCCAAATCAGAGGAGTTGACACGGGTAATTGTTCCGCCAACGGGTTCGCCGCCATTATTGGCTCTCCATGTCGTCGCCGGGTAAGTTTCTTCTTCGTTTTCAAAACTGCCGAAGAAGAAGAGTTTATTCGGGATGATTGGGCCGCCCAGTGTGGCACCGACTTGGCTGTACTCGAATGTGCCCGGGTCAAAATCGGATTCACCGGCTTTTTTGCCGACAAAGCCTTCATTACGGAAGCGATAGTAAGCAGAGCCGCTGAATTCATTCGTGCCGCTCTTTGTAACGGTGTTCACGCCGGCTCCGACAAAGTTACCGTGGCGTACGTCGTACGGGGCGACGTTGACCTGCACTTGCTCGATTGCATCCAGCGAAATTGGTGCAACGCCCGTGCGGTCGCCGGGCTGACCAGCCAAACCGAAGGAATTGTTAAAATACGACCCGTCAACAGTTGTGTTGTTTAAGCGGTTGTCCTGCCCCGCAAAAGAAAAGCCGAAATTCACACCGCTATACTGTGGGGTCAAGCGGATAAAATCCTCAATTCTGCGTGAAATTGTCGGAAGCGTTCTTAATGTCTGAGCGCTAACTGCAGTTGCCGCGCCGGTTCTATCCGCGTTCATAATAGCGCTGCGCTCGCCGGTCACAACAACTTCACCCGTCTGGACTGCCTGCTCCGAGAGAGAAAAATTCTGTCGAATCGATTGAGACAGCTGCAACATAATGTTTGTAGCTTCTTGCCGCGCATAACCTACAAACGATACCGCTAAGGTATAAGGACCGCCAACGCGTAGACCGGGCAAGTTAAACTCCCCGTCTTCCCGCGAAGTGGTGCCGTACACCGTGCCGCTGGGTACGTGTGTGGCGACAATATTTGCGCCCGGTAATGGACTGCCGCTTCGATCAGTAACTTTACCGTATATACCCGACGTTGTTACGCCCTGGGCGAACAACTGCGAGCCGGCGGTAAACACCGACAGAAGGAGCAAGAATGCAAACCATTTAGTAATGGTCAGCTTCATAGTACCTCCATAGGAATAATGTGAATTGATGTGTGAAACTGTGAGAGAGTATGATTGTTCCGAGACATGTGTGGCGGGTTGCAACTGCTTTGTTTTACTTGAACTCGGAAAGCTTTCCGGTAAAAGTGCTTCATAGGAACGGTATAACATTAAGAAAGAGAAACTACAAAGGCAAGTTAAAAAGGAAAGCACCAAACTCGGTTGCTAACCTACACAACAAAAAGTCAAAATACAAGATGAGCAAGTTAAAGAATGTATTACGGTACAGTATCGGAATTGTTTCTTGTCCAGTAATTTTTTCCGTCAAATCGTCAGGAGCAAATCAATACGTGCATATGAAAAATCTCATTCATCGTAAATTCAAGAAAGTGTGGATAACTTTCCTTCTCAGATTAGTATTTCCCCTCTTTGATAACGAATGATTTCCTAAAGCTAAGATACCACGTTTCATAATTGTAGTTATCCGGACGTCAGAAATAGCTGTATAGACATTAAGATTCTTTTATTTTTTATATTTTTGGCTATTAATGCGATTCTTGTAAGCCACTACAAACACTAGACTTACGGTTGTTATAAAGCTACTGCAAACAAAGGCTAATATTATTTTTTTAATTTTTACTAAGAAAATGAAGATTTCTATTGACATTAGTTCTGAAAACCCTATATTTACTGGTGAATTCTCCGGTTCCTTTACAGAGAAACGACCTAGAGAGTTCTGCTTCAAGTTAGCTTTAATTAATCACTAATTACTCACCAATTCTATGAGGGTCAACATTATGGGAAAAGCAATGTCGAAAAGCCAAATTGCTGCGCATATCGCCAGCAAGTTTGAGCTAAAGAAAAAGACGGCAGTTGCAATTCTTGAGGAAATCGCGAGCCTTTCGTACAGAGAAGCTCCGAATTCCTTTACACTGCCCGGCATTGGTAAGCTCGTTCTCGTGCAACGTAAAGCACGTATGGGCCGCAATCCGGCTACAGGCGAGCAGATTCACATCCCTGCAAAGACCGTGTTGAAGTTCCGCGTTGCAAAAGCGGCGAAGGAAGCGATTTTACTCGCGAAATAAAGGACTTATTTACGTTCCAGGGAAACGCCGGTGATTCAGTTCATCGGCGTTTTTTATTTATTTTTGATGCTTGAAATTTCTTTGATTTACTGAGCTTTTACGATAAAAAAATACGCGCATTTCTTAGGAAAAACGAAAATATTTTTTCATTATTTCTCAGTAATTAAGCGGATTTTCGTTTCTTGCTTCTGTATCCATTTTCATCGAAATTTACTGCACACCTTATTATCTACACTTCTCTATGCGTTCTTACTTGAGCTTTTTTTCTCTTTCTGTATTGTTCACGGTTTTATTGCTTTGGACAGGGTGCGAGCAGCAACAACCAACTGAGCCGGAAGATCCAGCCACTCTTGAATCATTTGCTCTGTTACAAAAGAAAGTATTCGACCAGAGTTGTGCAACTTCCGGCTGTCATTCAAATTCAAGCAAAGCCGGGGGATTGGTTTTAGAGGCGGCAGTTTCGTATTCGAGCCTCGTGAACGCCACTCCGACAAATACGGCGGCAAATAACGCGGGCTTGAAGATAATTCGTCCTGGACTTCCTGACAGCAGTCTCCTCTACCTTAAACTCGGTCAAAATGTTAAGGCAGAGTGGGGCGACCGGATGCCGCAGAATTCTATCGCCGGCATGACCTCCAGCGCCCGCGAATTTATCCGCCAGTGGATTGCCGCAGGCGCGCCGCAATCGGGCAAGGTTGCCGATTACCGTCTTCTCGAAAGCGACATTATCGGCATCGAGTCATTCAATCCGCCTACGCCGCCGACGCAGGGACTACAGCTCCACGTGCGTCCATTCGCAATTGACCCGGGGCAAGAGCGGGAAATTTTTACGTTTGACCGCATCACCAATGAAGCGCCTCTTTATATATCCGGCATCGATATCGCCATGCGTGAAGGGAGCCATCATTTTATTCTTTATAAGTATGGGGGCTCAGGTTTACAACAGGGAGTCGTACGAGACTTTAACAACAGCACGCTCTTCCAGGAGATGCGGCATAGTGACGAGAGGATTTTTTTGATGGGAGCACAGACGCCGACGCTTTCCGTTCGGTTGCCCGAGGGTGTCGTGTTTCAACTTGACCCAAACCAAGGGTTCGATCTCAACTCGCATTACACGAACAACAACGGTCAGAGCGTGATGCTCGGAGAAGTGTATGTCAATCTTCACACCGTCCAAGCGTCACCCGGGATGAAGGTCGCTCTCCCCATCTTCGACAATTATCTTAACATTGTTCTCCCGAAAAATCAGAAGACGACAGTTCAGAGAACGGTAGTATTCGATTCACCAAGGCAAATTTTTTCGTTCAGTTCGCATACGCACAAGCGCGGCGAGTCTTTCAAGATTTTTCTCGTCGGGGGACCCAACGACGGACAACTCGTCTATGAGAATTTTTCGTGGGACCATCCGCCTGCGAAAATGTTTTCCACGCCGTTAGCGTTTCAGGCGGGATGGGGATACCGAATCGAAGTTGTCTATAATAATGAAACCGAACGGGAAATCCGGTTTGGATTTACCAGCGAGGATGAGATGTGTATCGTCCTCGGTTATTACTACTAAAGGTTGATAACATCAACTATGCGCACACCTCATTCGAAATTTGAAACAGAGTTACAAGTCAGGCCCGACGATATAGACATGAATCAGCATGTCCATAACAGCCGGTACTTTGATTACGTGCTCGCGGCGCGCTACGACCAGATGGAACGGTGCTACCACATGCCGATGGAAGAATTTATTAAACTCGGCTTCGGGTGGGTGGTGAAGGCTTCGTTTGTGGAATTCAAGAGACCGCTGGGATTAGGGGATAAATTTACCGTACGAACATGGGTGGAATCAATTAGCAAAGACGGAGTGCGGGTGCAGTTTGAAATTATCAAGGCGGGAAACGGCAAGCTTTCCTGCACCGGATATTTTGATTATACTATGGTTAACTTACAATCGGGACGCGCAGAGACAGTGCCGGATTGGATTATCCAGAAATACTCGATATAATGCGTTTCATAAAACCCATACAGTATATGCTCGTCTTGTGCACCGCATGTGTATCTGCACAAGAGAAAATCTATACGACGTCTGACGGGGTGAAATTCAAGATAGAAACGGTGCTTTCCAACCTTGAAATACCCTGGACGATCGTATTCGATAAAGCCGGTACAATGTATTTTACTGAACGCCCCGGAAGAGTGCAGATGCTCCCGAAGGGAGCCACCCAGCCAACCCTCATCGCGACAATTGATGAAGTGCGGCACAGGGGAGAGGGTGGACTTATGGGACTGGCGCTTCACCCCAATTTTGAATCAAACGGTTTGTTGTACCTTAGCTATACGCTTGAATTCCAAGGTGAGTCGGCAAACCGTGTAGTCCGCTATCGCTTGAGGAATGGCTCGCTTTCGGACAAAAAGGAGATTGGCCCGGTACTCCCGGGCTCATCTGTCCACAATGGATGCAGAATCAAGTTTGGACCCGATGGAAAACTGTACGTCACTGCCGGCGACGCGGCAGAACGAAGTATCGCACAGGATAAAGACTCGTTCGGTGGAAAAATTCTTAGAATGAACGACGACGGCTCAATTCCCACTGATAACCCTTTCCCGCGCTCATATGTGCTCGCCGTGGGGATTCGTAATGCGCAAGGTATCGCTTGGCATCCGGAATCAAAGGTCATGTTTCAGACAGAACACGGGCCTTCAGGCTTTGACGGTCCCGGAGGTGGAGACGAGGTAAACATCATCGAAGCCGGGAAGAACTACGGCTGGCCTGTGATTCATCATCAGGAGAGAAAAGCCGGAATGGAATCGCCGCTCTTAGAGTACTCGCCGGCGATCGCCCCCGCAAGCGCGATGTTTTATTCCGGCGATGTATTCCCGAAATTTAAGAATAATTTTTTCTTTGGCGGTCTGCGGGGTACAAGAATCCAGCGTGTCATGTTAGACCCGGCGAACCCGCGAACAGTAGTGAAACACGAGCCGCTCATTCTTGGGGACTTTCGAAGAATACGCGACGTTGTAGAAGGTCCCGATGGCTTTATATACTTTTCAACAAGCAACCGCGATGGTCGTGCGCAACCGTTCGACACCGACGACCGCATTCTCCGAATCGTACCTGTGAACTAACGGTACTTGCAGAAAGAAGGACTTATGAGAGACGACTACCCAAAAACTGGAAAAACACTTTTTCTCAATATCATCTGGCACCAGCACCAGCCCTCGTACCTCGACCCGGAGCAGGGCTATCTTCGCGGTCCCTGGGTGCGCACGCACGGCACGAAGGATTATTACGACATGGTCTCGGTGTTGGAGGATTTTCCGAACGTCCATTTCACCGTCAATCTCACTTCAGCATTACTCTTTCAGCTGGAACACTATTATGTCGAACGATTAAAACCCTTCATAGACCTGAAGAAAAACAAGGTCAATGCAAAAAAATACTTTGCCGAGTGGGGAGGACGCACCGACCCGTGGATTGATTTAGCGCTCAAGCCGACACGCGATTTCGATGAGAAAGATTTAGGTCATCTTCTTACCGATACGTGGAACGCATTCGGCGTCAGCCCATTTATTCTTAACCGCTTTCCGCAATATGCGAAGCTAAAGGAAAAATTCGACAAATCCGGTGTGCGCGGCGTTGACGAGCAAGACCGTCGTGAGATTAAATTCTGGTTTTATGCCGCTAATTTTGACCCTTCGTTTCTCGAAAGCAAAACAAAATTAGCGTCCGGCGCGACATTAAATCTGACAGACCTGATCGAAAAGCATTCCGACGATACCTACTGGGCGAAGCGTGCAATCACGGAAGAGGATTGCAACCGGATCGTGGTCGAAACATATAAAATCTTATCGAGTATCGTGCCTATTCACAGGCAATTGATGTACGACCCGTTGACGAGCAAAGGGCAGGTGGAAATCATCACGACGCCGTATTTCCACCCGATTCTTCCTTTAGTCTATGATAGCGACCTTGCCCGTTTGTGCCAGCCTGACCATCCTATGCCGAGCAGGTACTATTTTCCGCAGGACGCCGAGGCGCAGGTAGCAAGGGCGGTGGAATATTTCAAGAAAAAATTCGGGACTGCGCCCGCCGGCATGTGGCCCGCCGAAGGCGCAGTAGCACACGATATCGTTGCAGTGTTAGCGAAGCAGGGGATTCGGTGGATTGCAACGGACGAAAAAATCCTCGCCAACTCCAAACCTTCCCATCAGCCAAAATATTATCCGTACGCGCTCTACGCGCCGGGAAGTTCCAAGCATTCGGTCGCAATCGCTTTTCGTGATACGGAGCTTTCGGATAAAATCGGGTTTGTCTATAAGGAGTGGAACGGTGAAGACGCCGCCGACGATTTTATCCGGCAC
>DATCJD010000055.1:0-8796 GCA_036507435.1 Bacteroidota bacterium | reverse complement strand
ATATCGAACACGTCGATATCGGCAAACCTCTTGAACAACACCCCCTTGCCCTCCATAACCGGCTTTCCTGCCAGTGCGCCGATATCTCCCAAGCCCAATACCGCAGTGCCGTTGGAGACGACGGCAACAAGATTTCCTTTTGCCGTATAGAGATAGGCATCGTCCGGGTTTTTGTGAATTTCGAGACACGGTTCCGCTACACCCGGCGTATAGGCAAGCGAAAGGTCGCGTTGCGTTTGGCATGCCTTCGTGGCAACGACTTCAATTTTTCCACGCCTGCCGCCGGCATGATAATCGAGTGCATCTTGACGTTGTATCATGGATTTATCTTTCTCAAATAAATTTTTCTTTTCACCTTACGCGCTTCGCACGAGGCGCACAGTTCTTGCAATGGGTTGCTCTTCATGCGGCGAGGCGAGAGCCGTTTGCCGCACTGCAAACATCTGCCGTACACCGCAGTGCCGACGCCCGTTGTGTTGAACAATAAAGACAATTCCGTGTTTTCCGTTACTTTCAACTTGCAGAGTGCGTCCGGGTTGCCCAGGCAGAGCTTGAGAGGAATATTGCACGTCGGGCAGATATACCTCTCACCTTCCTCTATCGACCCGACATCCTGCGAGAATTGCATTTTCTTCAACACGTTCCGGAGCGCAGATTCTTTTCTCCGCCTTGTCATGTTGAACTTTCTCGCATGATGAGTACTGCGTGTCTTCATAACTTCCCCCGCTACACGTACGTTCTTACCCTATCCGCAAAACCCGCTGAAAAAATTCTCAATTGGTCTGTAATACGTCTTATGTTGAAACCGGTACGGGACGACAAGTGCATTGTTCTCCAGCACGTCGAGAATACCTTGAACCTCTTGCAACGGGACCCGCATCATGTCCGCAAGGTCTTCCGGAGTTACCGGCCGGCGGCGCAGGATCGCCAGAATATCCGCCGTATCGAAATGATTTGCCGACTGCCTTGCATCTGCCGCAAACGAGGCGATGATTTCACAGTGTTCTCCGAACATCTCTTGAATTTCCAGCATTCGTTGTTCATCAACCGGTTGAGCCAATGATTCTGCCGGCGGACGGATCACGGTATTTAGCTGTATCTTATCCGGTCGTATGTTTTCAATAAGTTGCTTTAACAGTAGTATTTCTTCGTTGCTGTCGTTGTAGCCTTTCACCAATAAGATTTCCAGCCACATCAAGCCCTTGTATTCCTGTCGGAACTTTCTCAGCCCATCCACAATGGACCCGAGTGAAAGCTTCGGGTGCGGGCGGTTCACCTTCAGAAACATCTCGGTGGTGGCTGTATCCAACGACGGCAGGACAACATCGGCTTCCAGCAAATCTCGCCGGACGTCCTCCATAGACAAGAGTGTGCCGTTCGTAATCACAGCAACGGGAACATTGGTCATCTGCTTTACCGACCGTATCATGTCCCCGAGCTTGGAGTTGAGTGTCGGCTCGCCCGACCCGGAAAAGGTGATATACTCTATTGTCGGTTTTTCCGCCAACGCTTCCCGAATTTCAGCAAGGATGTTCTTTGCCGGGAGGTATTCCAGTCTCCGCATCGCACGTTTGTCCGTGCGGCCGACCTCGCAATACACGCAGTCGAGGTTGCATAATTTCTTCGGGACGACATCAACGCCCAAAGAGAAACCCAGGCGGCGCGAAAGCACAGGACCGAACACGTACTGACGCGTCGTAAAGGCAATGTTCTGCTCAAACCGAACAGTTGATTGTTCGCTCATAATACTCTCTCGACTTCCGGCTGAAGCTCCGGTTTCCCATTGCGCCTGAAAACTCTTTCTAATTCTTCACGGAACGAAGGGTGTGCAATCGCTATCAGCGCTTCTGCCCGCTGAACCAGATTCTTTCCGTGCAGGGAAGCAACGCCGAATTCCGTTACGACATAGTGTACATCGGCACGCGTGGTGACAACACCCGCTCCGTGTTTCAGTTGCGCGACAATACGCGACATGGTTCCTTTTTTTGCCGTCGAAGATAGCGCAATGATCGGTTTGCCGCCTTTCGAGTATGCCGCGCCGCGTATGAAATCCACCTGTCCGCCGAACCCGCTATAGATTTTCGGACCGATAGAATCCGAGCACACCTGGCCCGTGATATCAACTTCAATCGCCGAATTAATCGCCACCATCTTGTCGTTCTGCGCCACAATGAACGGATTGTTGGTATAACTGCAGGGGTGCAATTCGAAGTACGGGTTGTTGTCGACGTATTCATACAGGTGATGCGAGCCGAGAACAAATGTTGCCACCACCTTGCCTGCGTGCAATGTTTTTTTCAGATTGGTGATTACTCCCCGCTCAATCGCCCGGACGACGCCGTCGGACACCATTTCCGTGTGTACGCCGAGATGCTGAATACCATCGAGTCGAGAGAGGACCGCGTCCGGAATGCCGCCGATGCCAAGTTGAAGAGTCGACCCATCCTCGATAAGCCCGGCAATATGAGAAGCGATTTGTTGTTCTACAGCCGTTGATTCCGACGGAGTAAGTGTGAGGAGGGGTTCCGAACATTCGACAATCTTATGCACGCTGGAAACATGGATAAACACATCGCCCAGCGTTCTCGGCATTCGTTCATTGACCTGCGCGATGACGATATCGGCGCTTTCGGCGGCCGCTTTCGACGCCGCGCACTCGACGCCAAAACTCATGAACCCGTGTTCGTCGGGCGGCGAGAGATGGATAAAGGCAACGTTGAGAGGAATAATCTTCTCGGTAAAGAGCGCGGGGATTTCAGAAAGATGAATCGGGACATACGCAGAGCGTCCATCCGCAATCGCTTCGCGGTCTGCGGGACCAACGAAGAGCGAATTATGCCGGAAGTGGCGTTCCATCCCCGGCATTGCCAGCGGGTCGTCTCCTAACAGCAAGACGTGATTCAGCTCTACATTGAGGAGTTCATCTTTTCGTCGGGCAAGGGCGTTCACCAACAGCAAGGGAGTAGCCGCGTTCCCACTCACAAACACGCGGTCGCCCGACTTCACACACGAGACCGCCTCTTCTACCGATACTACTTTGGATTTATAGTGCGAAAGCCACGTCATATACACCTGCCTAATTCATAGACTCGCTCACAGGACGGATTGAGCGAGCCAATTCTTTGTAATGCACTCCCAACGCTTTTGAAATCCCTGGCTGTACGGAGTATCCGTCAAATGTGCACACCCCTTGTGCAAGACCTCTGACCTCTACAAGAGCGCGTTCTATCCCTCCATCCGCAACTGCTTGCAGATAAGGCAATACAGCGTTCGTCAAACCTGTGGAAGCCGTTCGTGGCACTGCTGAAGTAATGTTCGGCACACAGTAATGCACTACTTCATATTTCTTAAACACGGGGTCGGTCAGTGTTGTGGGCCTGCTGGTTTGCACACACCCGCCCTGGTCGATTGATACGTCAACAATAACCGAGCCGGGTTTCATCTGTTTAACCATTGCTTCCGTCACAAGATAGGGCGCGCGCTCGCCTTTGACCAGCACCGCACCGATGAGCACATCAGCATGGTGAGCCGCACGCGAAACATGGTATTCCGTAACGATGCCTGTTGCAATCTTCCACTGGAACAGGTGCTCCAATTCGCGCAACCGCGAGAGGTCTCGATCCAGCACGGTGACTGAAGCCCCCATACCCAGCGCGACCCGTGCCGCCGTACTCCCGACTGTCCCCGCACCGAGAATCACGACTGAGGCGGGAGCGATCCCAGGAATACTTCCGAGCAGGATACCGCGACCGCCGTCTCGCGCTTGGAGATAATGTCCCGCGATCTGCATCGAGAGCTGTCCGGCTATTTCGCTCATCACTTGCAAGACGGTAAGTTCTCCGCGCGCATTTTCGATGAGTTCATACGCCACCGATGTTACTTTGCGTTTCAATAGTGTCTCGACGATTTTTCGGTTCGACATTCCGAAATTGAGGAAGGAACACACCACTTGCCCCTCTTCGAAGCGCACTAATTCCTCTTCCGTCGGCGGCGATACTTTAAGCACAACGCTGGACCTCCGAATGATTTCGTCGGCGCTGAACGCCAGTGTCCCGCCCGCGCTCTGATATTCGGCGTCGGTGAACAACGACTGTGAACCAGCCTGCTGGTGCACATACACGGTGTGCCCCGCCGCCGTAAGCGAGCGGACTCCCGCCGGAGTAAGCGCCACCCGCTTTTCATTCAACATGTCTTCTTTGAGTATTCCAATATTCACAAGAGCCCTCTCGTGTTCGGGTATGTATCTTATCCGACCATGACTTCCGTTCGGATTTCTTTTTGTTTGATTTTCTCCTGAGGCATGCTCGTTCCATTACCCGGTTTGACATGGCGCTTTTGTTTTTTGTTTTCAAGCGCCGGTACTCGTCCTTCCTGAATCCGCCGGATGAACGACATGCTCATGCCGAGAAGCATCAGCCCCACACCAAGCCACACGCCGTTCATAAACGGTTTCACACTCGCTTCAATAATTAGCGTGGATGTCGATTCTTCGGTATGGCCGATATCCGGTATGTTCTGCATCGGAAGCCCGGTTATATGGACTTGAATAGTGGACGGATTGCTTGCCGACCCAACTTGCATGCCGACCATTTGGAATCCGAGCGTACCGTCTTTAAGCGATGCCTCGGTCGGTTTCGGCGTTTGTCCGTTTGCATAAACAGTCACAGGAACTACGCTCTCTTTTTTCCCGTCTTTTTCGACCACCAGCACCGCTCCGATAGCAAAGCCTCCCCCGCTGGTCATCCCGTCTGCGCCGTGAGCGCCCATATCAAATTTCTCGAAGGTGACTGTATATCCTTCGATTTTTTGGGGTTCGCCTTTTCGCAATTCAAGGGTGGAATGACTGTGGTCGTGAGTATCGGGCTGTTCATTGGAAACGGGTTCGATATAAAAATCTTCGGTCAGACTGCTGGCATAATCCGGGTTCCTCATTACGCTGTTATTATACTCACTCGTGAACATCACCGGCGCAAGCATAAACGACGCACCGTTCTTGCGTACGTTTATTAGAAATTGCGATTTTCCATCCATTGTCGATTGCTCGCCCAGATAGGTGAGTTCATATCCGAGGACGGTCGCCGGCTTCCCAAGCGAAAGCTGTGCAGGCATCTTTTCACCATACCTGCCGGAAGCTATCACGCCCAAAAAGAACACGCCCAAACCGAGGTGCGCCAAGGGACCTCCGACAATCCGCACATTCTCCATGGCAAGTACCACAAGGAGGCGAATGTTTGTGGCGAGAATAAAAAACGAGCTTATTCCGAATGCAAGCATCTGCCAGTCTTGTACACCGAGATAAAACAGAATCAATCCCGCGCCGACAGCGAGCGCAAGCGGAAGAGCGGAGCGTTGCACGATGCTGGTTCTGTCTTCCTCTCCCCAACGCGTAAACAGGCTCAACCCAAGCAAGAGGGAGAGAAGCACGGCAATCGGCAGATTCGTTTTGTCATAGAATGATGGTTCGACGGTAGCTGTCGAAATAATGGGCCAGCTGGTGCCGACAAAAATCACGAGCGCACTTAACGCCATGACGATGGCGCCGAGCGCAAGGAATGATTCGCGCGTCCAGTTACCGACTGGTACGGAGAGGACACCAAGCTCTTTCCATCGTTCTTTCAATAACCCAAACCCGATGCCCCCCATTGTAACAATCCAAGCGACGAGCAGTCCATAGACTAAATTTCCGGGGTCAACGAATGAATGCACCGAGGAATCCCCTAAGACACCGCTACGGGTCAGGAACGTGCTATAGACGACGAGAAGAAATGAAACAATCGCGAGAACAAAATTCGTGCGCGTGAGTTTTCCGGTTTTCCGCTGGACTAACAGTGTGTGCAGGAGAATGATGACGGTGATCCAGGGTATCAGCGATGAATTTTCAACCGGGTCCCATCCCCACCAACCGCCCCAGCCCAGGACGCCGTACGCCCAGTAGCCGCCGAGAATCAACCCGGCACCCAACGACAGCGCGCTGAAAATTACCCACGGAAGCGCTGAGGAAATCCATTCCCGGTACCGTCTCTTCCACAGCGCGGCGATCGCAAAGGCGAACGGAACCGCGAGCGACGCGAACCCGATGAACAACACCGGCGGATGTGCAATCATCCAAAAATTCTGCAGTAACGGATTCAGTCCGCGTCCATCTGTGGGCGGGTGGCCCTGGGTCACTTGTTCCGGATATACGTCCCACATGTATTGAAACGGCGATTTGGAAATCATCAGCACAAACAGAAAGCTGAGCATGAGCATATACACAGCCATCACCTCGAACTCGATTTTGTGGCGCCGCGTATATCTCAACAAAAACATTCCGATAAGACTCGCGCAGAATGTCCAGAACAAGAAGCTTCCTTCCTGCCCCGCCCAGAATGTCGTAACGAGAAGGTGAGTCGGCAAACTCATGGAGCTATAACTCCACACGTATGCGTATTCGAATTGATGGCGGAGGATGAATAACATGAGGAGAATCGACGCGCCGACAGCTGACCCGACAGATACCCAAAACGCTTTGCGCGCAAGGCTTATGGAAGAAGACTTTCCGTTCGTCGCCTGATAATACGATACAGCTGAAAGAAGCGCCGCTAGAAACCCTACCCAGATTATCACTGTTCCAAACATAGTCTTTCCTTTTCTTTTTCTAATACATAACTGCAAGATTCGTACCATCTAACCAGAGAGCAACTCGCTTAGGAAACGTAAGAAATACCACTTTTAACAATGGAAATATGAGGTGTGTTCTTGCACTTGCGAAGCTTAAGGGGGTCTATTCTTAAAAATGAGAAATGGGAAAGAGGGGAGAAAACGACGAAGGGGACTTATGCAGTCCCCTTCGTTTTAGTGAAATTAAAATAGGTGCTACGGTTTTCGTAATTCAGCAACAGACGACTTCAACAACTCGATGGCATACTTCGAATTATGTATGCCTTCACTCAGGTCGTGCTCGACGAACAAGAAATTATACAATGCGCCTGAACGAGATGCCGGACGAATTTTGAGCGGGCTACCCGAAGAGGCGTTGATGGTCACCGCGCCTTCTGCATTAATCGAAAGCCATGCTTTTTTCGCGCCCACGTTGAACTTGTTCACGATTGCGGTATCCGTCATCATCGTCTTGAGCGTATCCAGATATGCATGGACTGTCGTCTGCACGCCGTTATAGTTGATGGTGTTGATGTTCGCGTGACAGCCGGATTGGTTGCAACCGCCCAAGAGCGATTGCGGCGCGTCGTGGAACTCATACCGGATATTCATCGTATGGCCGCCTGCAATGCCGCTGCCGGCTGTTGCATCCGCCATATGACAGGATATACATCCTTCCTGCTTGATAATATTGGAATTCGTGTGGAATGAATTGCCCGTGTAGGTATAGTCGGAGAACTTAAACCCGCCTTCTCCCATCAGCATTTGGCCTTGCACGCCGTAATGCGCATACCACCGGTTGTTGGTAATGGAAATGGTATCTGCGACGGAAGATTTCGTCGGGTCGGGCCTTGGCGACATGCTGCGCGTCTTGTGACATTGCACGCAGAGGTTCCCTTTCCCATAGTCAAAAGTCGCGTCGGAAACGCCCACGATATTCGACATAATCGTTACCGGTGTTTGCTTGCGCAGTGAAAAGTCCCCGCGTGCGTGCGGTGCGTGGCATGCGAAACAGCCTGGGGGACTTGCATCCACGTGGTTCACAACGGTCTTGCCTTGCATAGCCTCTACGAAACCCTCGGTCGTATGACAACCGGCGCAAGAGGCTGTATTACGCTCGTAGTCGCCGCCGTAAGCGTGCTTTGACCTATCCCATTGGTATTTTTTCGCCCAAACAAAGTACACACTGTCTTGGTCGGGGTTGTGGCAATCACCGCAGTTAATACCCTCGGCGAACCCCTCAAGATTCAGGAGTGTCGTCTCGCCCGGCGGACCCGCTGGTCCTTCCGGTCCTCGACAACCGCCTGCGATAGCAACAACAAGTAGTAGCGCTATTCCAAATGCAAAATAGATTTTGTTCATTGTCTTTCTCCTTAATCAAGAGTGTTGCTTATGTATATGTGACACACTTATGTGATCCACGGTACTATTACAGATCTCGTTCCCCTCCAAACACGTTGAGTTTTCCATTCATATGTTTAAGCGGGTCAATAATTTGAATACTTGCGTTTACTACGTCACCATGACAGTTTGCACACGCAAGGTTATTCGGATGCGTCCCGCCCAGAGCCGATGTCTTGGGAAGCGATTTTTCCGCATTGGTCGGTTTGCTCGGGTCGCCATGGCATGTACCGCATGCGGCGGCGGAAATCGAGCCTGCATTCCATACCAGCGTATAGTTCGTGTTGCCGTTTTTGAAATTTCCATGACAATACGTATTACTGCACGCGAGCGTTTCGGCGTTATACGCGGGCGTTGTGCCGGCTGTAGCTTTGCTCGATAATGTCCCCGTAAACTCTACCTCCGCCGGTGAGGGGGTATCCACATGTCCTGCATCATACACGCCGCCGGGAACATTGTGGCATTCGAGACATGATACCTGTCTTGCGCGCGAGGTTCCTAAAACGTGCGTCTGATGGGCACCGACGCCACGTGCGGTTACCTCGGTGTTCTTTGCAATATCCCTTGGGGGAGCATTATTGACGCCACCGTGACATGTGGAACAATTCTCCGGTCCTGCCGCTGCTGTATGGCATGTTCTGCACGAGACGCCGCTTGTCCCGCCGCGGTACTCCGCACCGTGGCACGTTTGGCAAGAGTGCATATCCCAGTTATTTTCGCGGATAGTGTTGCCGTGAAACGTAGCGGCAGTCGTCT
>DATCJD010000054.1:0-2689 GCA_036507435.1 Bacteroidota bacterium | reverse complement strand
ACCCGACCACTTCTTCATGCGTTGGCGCAAGCACAAGGTCCCGCTCTTTAATGCTCAGGATAAAATTCGGCACGTTGCGCCTGCCGGTCTGCACCCAGAGTGACTCAGGATTGAGCGCGGGAAAATGAAACTCCTGCCCGCCGATGGCGTTCATTTCCTCGCGCAGAATGTTCATCGCTTTCATCATCGCGCGGTAGCCGAGAGGCAAAAAGACATATATGCCCGCAGTCAACTGCCGCATCAGCCCCGCCCTCAGCATGAGCTGGTGGCTGGGAATGACCGCGTCGGACGGAATTTCTTTCTGTGTGGGGACAAAACTTTTTGAGATGCGCATGGAGGGTCGTTATATAACTGAGTTCAAGTTGCTGTTATTCCAATTTGAAATTTGATTTTTGATATTTGCACTTTTACAACCTGTGCCCCCGAGACGATTCGAACGTCCGACAAGCAGTTTAGGAAACTGCTGCTCTATCCATCTGAGCTACGGGGGCGTTTACAGTACTACCATACGTTTAGTCCCGCCTTCGGCGGGATTCTCCTCCGAAGGAGTCCCTTCGGGAAAAATTGCATTCACTTGCTCTAACACGCTCGTGAGCAATTTTGGAAGAAACTGCTGCTCTATTCATCTGGCCATCTGAGCCACGGGGGGCGGAACTCCCACTCTCAGAACTAAAATTACGAAACTTTCAGAGGGAGTGCAAGGAAAGCTTTACGGGGTTACGAATGCGACTTCCTGAGATACAGGGAAGCAAGCGGCGGGAGTGTCAGGCTGAGTGAGTACGCACGCCCGTGAAAGGGTACAGGCTCGGAAGGAATGTGTCCGCGATTACCTGCATTACTGCCGCCGTAGAAACTCGAATCGCTGTTAAGGACTTCGAGGTACTCCCCCGGTTCCGGCACGCCAATGCGATATGCCTCGCGCTGAACAGGAGTGAAATTGCAGACAATGATCATCGTGCTTTGACCGTCGGACGACTTGCGTAGAAATGAAAGAACGCTTTGCTCATCGTCTCGAAAATCAATCCATTCAAAACCGCTATGGGAAAAATCGACCTCGTGCAGTGCGGAACTCATTTTATAGACGTCGTTCAGGTCGTCTATCCAGTGCGAAAGGCCCCGGTGTTGCTCCTGGCCCAGCAGATGCCAATCCAGCGAGGAATCATGATTCCACTCCCGCCACTGGCCGAATTCTCCGCCCATGAACAATAATTTTTTGCCGGGGAAAGCATACATCAATCCGTAGAGAAGCCGGAGGTTAGCAAACTTCTGCCAGATATCGCCGGACATTTTTCGGATCAACGAGCCTTTGCCATGCACCGCCTCGTCGTGGGAGAGCGGAAGCACATAATGCTCGCTGAACGCGTACAACAGCGCAAACGTCAAATTGCTGTGATGGTATTTGCGGTAGATCGGGTCCTTTTCAAAGTACGAAAGAATGTCGTGCATCCAGCCCATGTTCCATTTCAAATCGAAGCCAAGCCCGCCTTCGTAGCCGGGCCTGGTGACAGAGGGCCACGCGGTCGATTCCTCCGCGATGGTCAACACGTCGGGATGGTACTTATGCAGGACAGCGTTCACATGACGAACAAAATCTATCGCTTCGAGATTCTCCCTGCCGCCGAATTTATTCGGCACCCACTCGCCTTCCTTGCGCGAGTAGTCGCGATATAGCATCGAAGCGACGGCGTCCATCCGCAAGCCGTCGAGATGGTACTTCTCTATCCAGAACAGCGCGTTGGCAGTCAGGAAGTTTTTCACTTCCCGTCTCCCGTAGTTGAAGATATAACTTCCCCAATCGGGATGTTCACGCATCTGCCGGTCGCTGTGTTCGTAGAGATGCGTGCCGTCGAACTCGCCGAGCGCGTGCGGGTCGTTTGGAAAATGCGCCGGCACCCAGTCGAGTATCACGCCGATACCGTGTTGATGAAACTGGTCAACAAAGTACATAAATTCTTGCGGTGAGCCGAAGCGGCTCGTCGGCGCATAGTAGCCCGTCACTTGATAGCCCCACGACCCGTCGAACGGATGCTCTAAGACCGGCAGGAGTTCAACGTGCGTGAATCCGCGTTCTTTGACATACGCCGTAAGTTTTTTTGCCATCTCACGGTACGTCAGCCAGCGATTACCGTCTTCCGGGACACGCGCCCACGAACCGAGATGCACTTCATAGATTGACATCGGTCTCGTGAGATGTTTCGTCGCCTTCCTCTTCTCCATCCACTCATGATCGCTCCAGTCATACCGCGAGAGGAAATTCACGCGCGAGGCAGTTCGCGGCCTGTGCTCCATTTCGAACGCATACGGGTCGGATTTATCCAGCACCCGGCCATCTTTTGTTTTGACCTGATATTTGTACAGCATTCCTTCCGACAGGTCTGGGAGAAATATTTCCCACACGCCTGACCCGCCGAGCACTCGCATGGCGTTTCGACGTGCATCCCAGTTGTTGAAATCGCCGACAACGCTCACACTTCGCGCGTCCGGCGCCCATACGGCAAACTGAATTCCATGAACGCCGTTCACCTCGGCGGCGTGCGCTCCTAATTTTTCATAAATGAAATGATGGTCGCCCGCATTAAACAGATACAGGTCGAAATCCGTTAATGTGGGTAGGAAAGAATACGGGTCGTGGAATTCTTCGGCGGCGCCGGAGACGAATTTCTTTTTCAGCAGATACGGAAGAACGTCG
>DATCJD010000053.1:0-5913 GCA_036507435.1 Bacteroidota bacterium | reverse complement strand
CCTTCATGGATTTACGGTAAAAGCCGAGCGCTTTGATAATCGGCTCGAGCGCGCGTAGTTCCCTGCCTAATTCGCGGAAGCGCTTCTGGTCGGAAATGACCGCAGGGTCGCTTAAGTGCCTGTTCACCTCGTCGTACCGCTCCGATATTTTTTCTAATTTTTCAAGCATACGAAACGGTTAATTCAACGTAGAAGCCTTCTCGGAAACCGGTTGTTGTTCCGCGACCAACGGTTTCCATACGTAGCGTTCGGCATTCTCAATACCCAGCGCGCATTTAAGCGCGACGAGCGCGACCTCGATTTGAGAGTGGTCGGGTTCTTTGGTGGTGATTTTCTGTAGCCACAATCCCGGAGCGATAATCACCCTGCCCCATGCTGTCGTGCTGTGTTTTGCTGAGAATTTAATAAACTCGTAGGCTATTCCACCCACAACGGGAATAAACGGTATATGGGTCGCAAGCCGGATGAGGAGCGTCATTTCGCCGAGCCATTCGATAAGGAATAAATCCAGTACACTGAACGAGAGAATGGCGACGAACATGACAATAAGCAGAAAGCTCGTGCCGCAGCGCGGATGGAAGCGGCTGAATTTTTGTACCTCCGGCGGGATTAATTCCCCGTTCAGCTCGAATGCGAATACGGATTTATGCTCGGCGCCGTGATACTGGAACAAGCGCTTGATGTCCTGCATCATCGAAATCGCCGCAAGATAGCCAAGCAGAATAGTGATCCGGATAAGCCCGGCGACGAGATTAAATTCGAATGCCTTTTGCTCGAGCTGGAACAAATGCGTAGCAAGAAATAACGGCGTGACAAAGAAAATCCCGACACCCATTGCCAATGCGAACACAAGCGTTGCAATGAGCATCAATTGGGTTTGGCCCTTTGGCTTCGCTTCTTTTCCATTGTCGCCAGCAGGAGCGTTTTTTGCTTCCTCATCGAGCATGGCGATTTCCGCAGACCAGTTCAGCGTCTTGATGCCGAGGTACATCATATCAATAAGTCCGATTGCGCCCCGCAGGATAGGCGTTTTCTTGAGTCTTAGCCGTTCGACCCATGAGTGGAAGGTCAGCTGTTGCACGACAATCTCCCCGTTTGCGCGTCGCACCGCCGTCGCAACGGAACCCGGCGCGCGCATCATCACGCCTTCAATAACAGCCTGCCCGCCGATTTGCATCGGCTGGCTAGGGTCGTAATTCGGGTTCGTGGGAACCCAGCTTGAACGTTCGTTTTTTGCTGTAGTGTCACTCATTTTTTTCTCTCCGAATAGTCAAATATACCAAAGAATTGCGCGAGGTGCAATGAAGGACGAAGAATACCTACTGAGGCGGGACGGACGTACCTTGGAGCTTGGACTTCGTTGAAGAAAGTTCTCCCGGAATAACCACTTTCAAAACCACAACGAGTATGATGAAGGATACACACAAAGCAGTTTTCAACAGGATGCCTTCCATGCTCAACGGCTCAACACTCCATATCGTACTTGCGCCGTACACGGCCCCCGCCGCGATTGCTAATCGAACAATCTTCCCCCACTCGTAGTTCACGGTATAGAACCGTTGCGAGACGACATACATTCCCGCCGCCATCACCATGTATGCGGCAAGCGTCGCATACGCCGCGCCCATGATGCCGTACTGCGGTATCAGCAGGATATTTACGCCGATATTCACCAACGCCCCCGCTCCTGTTACGAGCGGCAGATACTGGGTTTTCTTTTCAATGTTCACTCCGACGACAAAATTCGTATACGCGCCCGTGAAGATATACGCAAGCAGTATCCACGGCACGATGGCAACGCCCTCCCAGTACGCGGGACTGAAAAAATATCCCCCTCCTATTTGCACACGGACGAGGTCTTCGATGAAGAACGACACGACAAGAAACACAAACAACATCAAAACGGAAAAATAGGTAAACACCCGTGCGAATAATTCTTTCGCGCCCTCATCCCGCGCATGCGTGAGAAAAAACGGCCGCCATGCGTAGTCGAACATACTGACGACGAGCATCATGAGCACGCCGAGGCGGTAATTCGCCTGGTAGATACCAACGGTTGCATCGTCCGTGAGGGCTTTCAAGATCGGTCGGTCAATGACCTGCATGGCAATCGCCGCCAGACCGGACGGAATATACGGCAATCCGAAGCGCAGTAACTCCCAGTAGAGCTTCGCAGAAAAACGAGGCACAAGCTGACGCCCGGTCATTTTGAGAAGAATCAGGAATGTCGCGCTAGACGCAATAAGGTTCGCGAGAAGCACACCCTCGACTTTCATGCCGACGACAACGATGAGTACGATGTTCAATGCGACACTGAGCAGAATGTGCAACACGCGCAGGGCGGCGAATGTCTTCGCCTTCTGCTCCATACGCAGTGAGGCATACGGCACGACCATCAGCGTATCGAAGAAAAGAATCCATGCCGCGTAGGCGATGAGATGCTCCTGCGCCGGGTCGATGCCCACCCATCCTGCGACGGAAGCTGAGAAGAGGTGAATCAATCCGGAAAAGAACAGCGATGTGACCGCGAGCGAGAGAAACGGCGTGCTGAAATGCTCGTTGCGGTCGCCTGTCTCTAATGACGACACGAAACGCATGTACGCCTGCTCCATCCCATAGCCGTACACGATGAGCACGAACGCGATATAGGCATACAGGTTCGCAATGACGCCGTACTCTGAGGGGAGGAGATAATTGGTATAGAATGGAACGAGGAGAAAATTCAGGAACCGCCCGACGATGGAGCTAAGGCCGTAGATCGCCGCATCTTTTCCGAGGCGGAGGATTTTATCGATCATAGGGGGATTGCGAATGCCTTTTCCGAATACGAACAGTGTGGGCAGAGATAACTGCGAAAGAGCCTACAATTTCATGCTCGTGCTGAAAAATTGCGTTGGTGACAAGTTTTGCTTTGCGTTCAGCCGAAATGCCTGCGAGTCGTATCAATACAACGCCGGCGTTGGTTCTCTGTTGGCGAAACACTAACTCGCCAAAATCCTTATCGGCTGTTAACAATACTGCATTGCGTTTTCGACTGAGTGTCAAAACTTCGTCGTCAGTCGAACCCGGGCTGTTTTCGGCAACAAAAAGGATTGTGTGATTGGCGGTTCTCAAGTCGTCGACTATTTGTTTGTCGACACTTTCGTCAACCACAAAAGTCACGGTAAAGCCTCAGGGGTAGGGTACACAGCGTCAGCTCGAAGAGCTTCTCGCGCAAATGCTAATGCCGCGCGTATTTTTTCTTCTGAGAGTTGTGGATGTTCGGAAAGTATTTGTTGGACAGTCTCTCCGGCAGAGAGTTTTTCCAAAATCAACTCAACGGTAATCCTTGTTCCGGCTACCACAGGTTTTCCCATCATGACGGCTGGGTCGGAAGAAATAAACGATTGAGTTATCATAGAATGTAGTCAATAAAATAAGGATGCAGTACAATGTAAAAACTATCCATCAAAATGTCAAAGAAAAACAGCTTGTTGCAACGGTCTACGTTGCATCCTCTGGCAACATGATCGGAATGCCGTCCCTCACCGGATATACCGTGCCGCATTGCTTGCATGTGAGCGTCTCCTTCTCGGGCGCGTAGGCAAGGTCGCCTTTGCACTTGGGACAGCAGAGGATATCGAGCAATTCCTGTTTAAGCATGGGCTTCCTTATTCGATTTCATATTCTCTTCGAGCGACTGCAGGAAGACCTGAGGCGCGCGCGTCGGCTTCCCGGTTTCTGCCTTGATAAAACTGTGAACGGTGTAGCCTTCTACAATCGGTTCCTCCTCTTCCTTGCGCCAGACTTTATACTCGATGCGAATGCGCGCAACGGGCATTTCCATTATCATCGTCTCGACAGAGAGCAAATCCTCGTATCGCGCCGGTTTGCGATACTTAGCACAGGCTTCAACGACGGGCAGAAAAAAGCCCATCTGCTCTATTTGTGTGTACGGCAAACCGATCGTCCGAAGCAGGTCGGAGCGCCCCTGTTCAAAGTACTCAAAATATTTTCCGTAATACACAAACTTCATCTGGTCCGTATCGGCATACCGGACGCGGATCTGGCTCGTCTGTTTGATCATACCATCCCCCGAACAACGGTCATTCTTTCCACGCTCCCATCTTGCTGAATTTTTCTATGCGCTGGTTCACGAGCTTCTCCGGCTTGAGTTTCTTGAGCTTTTTCAGTTCTTCGAGCAAGATCGACTTCAACGTCGTAATACACTGTTTCGGGTCTTTGTGTGCGCCGCCGATGGGTTCAGGGATAATGCGGTCGACGATGCCGATCGAAAGTAAATCGTCAGCCGTGAGCTTCAGGGCATCCGCCGCCTGCTCTTTGTATTCCCAGCTGCGCCAGAGAATACTGGAACACGATTCGGGAGAGATGACCGAGTACCAGGAGTTCTCGAACATCAATATACGGTCGCCGACACCGATACCCAACGCGCCTCCTGACGCGCCTTCACCGATGATCGTAATGATAATCGGGACGGGCAGGTGGGACATTTCAAACAAGTTGCGTGCTATCGCCTCCGCTTGTCCTCGTTCCTCTGCTTCAATACCCGGATACGCGCCCGGCGTATCCAGAAGACAAACCACGGGCTTCTTAAATTTTGCAGCGAGGCGCATCAGCCGAAGCGCTTTGCGGTATCCTTCCGGGTTCGACATGCCGAAGTTGCGGTAAAGATTCGATTTCGTGTCGCGCCCTTTCTGGTGTCCCAACATCATAACGGTCTCGCCGCCCAGCCTGCCGAAGCCGCCGACGATCGCTTTATCGTCGCCGTGGAAGCGGTCGCCGTGCAATTCCGTAAAATCTTCGAGCATCCCTTCGATATAATCCAGCGTGTAGGGCCGGTCGGGATGTCGCGCAAGCTGTACCTTTTGCCAGCGCGTCAAGTTGGAGTAAATATTTTTTCTGAGCTGGTCGATTTTTTTCTCGAGTGTCGTGATTTCACGTGAGATGTCCAGGTTGTCCGAATACTTCCGCATCTCCTCTATTTTTTTTTCCAGCTCGATAATCGGCCGTTCAAACTCCAATACCAACTTAGCCATTACCGCACTCCTTTCCTATCCCTGCGCGCACGGTGTGAACGGGGCTTGCGTTTCCCGGCAACAGTTTTCTGCCGGGGAGCGCCTCCGATAGATACCTGAGACAATTCATGGTGCCTGTCCACATGGACGGACTTCGAGCGAAAGAGGGTTTTCAACAAAATCTCAATATCCAGCAAGACAGTTTGGTAGCGCGCATAATACAATTCATACTGTTCGACTTCTTCCGGAGTCAATGAACGACCCGATTGCAGTTGCACCAATCCCGTGATGCCGGGTTTGCCGACAAAGATTGATTGTGCAGATTTCCCTGCTTGCCCATTGGTATCCATGTGCGATGAGTATCCCACCGGCGGGCCGACCAAGCTGAGCTTTCCTGAAAAAACCGACGGGAGTGAGAGTATTGCGCGTGAGCGAGATGTTTGGTTAACTGCGTGCTTTAAATATACAAAAGGATAGACCGAAATCAAAAGAAATGACGACACCGCTATATCCAAAAGCCTTTTGACAGCCCGATTTTGCGGCTTTTCGATATTATACGAAATGGGAACGAGCGGCAGGTCGTCCAGCGAATCAACGCTTGCTTTGCCGATAATGACTTCCATGGTATTCGGAACGATGTGGAAGTTCACCGCCTGCCCGCCGGCGCGGCTGATGACGGAAAGAATATCCATATACGACAATGTTTGTGTTGAAAAAATCACGTCGCTTACGCGCAGTTCGTCAATAATTTTGCCGACGTTATCATTGCTTCCGAGAATCGGCATACCGGAGACCAGTTCGCCGAGCCGTTTGCGCGACATGTCAATAAAGCCGAGCACTTCGTATCCGTCTCCCACGCGTGCGCGGATGCGGCGCAAAATTTCCTGTGCGGCGTTAT
>DATCJD010000052.1:0-11506 GCA_036507435.1 Bacteroidota bacterium | reverse complement strand
TGGAAGCGTGAATGTCGGCTTCTGGTCGCAGGATGGAAAGACCATCTACTTTAATGGAGGCAGGCGGACGATGAATCATTTGTTCTCTCTCGACGCGGCAACCGGCAGGGTCAAGCAGGTGACCGACGTCTTCGGCGTGCTGTCCCTCCAGCAAGACGACGACACAAAAAAGCTTGTTATAAATTTTTCCGACCCGACGACTCCTTTCAATTTTTATACCGTCGCGTCTCTCGACAAGATTGCGAATAAGAAGAATTGGATTCAATTGACCGATTCCAACCCGCAGGTTGCCAATCTCTCGCTCGGCGAGACCGAAACCGTCCAATGGAAATCCTCAGACGGCACGATGGTAGAAGGCGTGCTCGTGAAACCCGTCGGCTATGAAAAAGGAAAACGCTACCCGCTCATCGTCCAGATACACGGCGGGCCGGCGGCGGCTTCGACGGTCGGCTTCAACGCAGGCTACCAGTATTATTCGCATATCTACGCCGCCGCAGGATACGCGTGCCTGCTCCCGAATTACCGAGGCTCGTCCAACTACGGCGAGAAATTTAGAATGGAAACATCCGGCGATTATTTCACACGCGGGTTCGAGGATATCATGACGGGTGTCGACCACTTGATCGCCGCGGGCATCGTGGACGGCGACAAGCTCGGAGCTATGGGCTGGAGCGCGGGCGGGCATTATTCCAATTGGATTCTCACGCACACCGACCGCTTCAAAGCCATTTCCTCCGGCGCAGGCACGATGAACTGGACATTCATGTATGCCCAAAGCGATGTCCAGCGCAACAGGGAGTATTATTTCCAGGGCAAGCCGTACGACCGGTTCGACCATTTTTGGGATGTTTCGCCGTTAAAATACATCAAGAACGCCAAGACCCCGACGCTTATCCATGTGGTGGATGGCGACCCGAGAGTGCCACGGCCCCAGAGCGATGAGCTTCACATGGCGCTTAAAAAATTGGATGTGCCGACGGAGTATTTCGTCTATCCTGGCTCCACGCACGGCATTACGGAGATGCGCAACCAAATGGTGAAGATGGTCTCGGAATTCAACTGGATGCAAAAATGGATCAACGGCAGAGAAGAATGGTTCTCGTGGGATGAGCTGTTGAAAACCCTCAAAGAAGAAAAAGAGGAACCGAAGAAAGAAGTCGCCGATAATTAGAGGCTGTTTCAAATAAGCGCATTCTTACGCGAAGGCGACCCGAGCACGTTTTCCATTTTCATATCTCATTTTTAATTTAACTATGCAACATCTCGCGTTCCTCGAAGATTTTATTATCATCCTTGCCGCCGCAGTGCTGATTATTTTCGTCAGCAAGCCGCTCAAGCTCCCCGGCGTCATCGGCTTTCTGCTGACCGGCTTGGTCATCGGACCCTCCGGGCTGAACTTCATCACGGACAAGCATCAGATCGAAGTCTTCGCAGAGTTGGGCGTGGTGATGTTGTTGTTTTTTATCGGGCTGGAGTTTTCGCTCGCTCACCTGAAAGCGATCTGGCGGCAATTTTTTATCGGCGGCGGCTTGCAGGTCATCGGCACGATCCTCGTCGTCGTGGTGCTCTTCGCCCTCGGCGATTTTTCCCTCAACCAGCGGATATTCTTTGGTTGTCTCATCGCGCTCAGCAGTACTGCCATCGTTATGAAAATGCTCAGCGACCACGCTCAGCTGGATACGCCGCACGGGAAATTCGCGGTCGGCATTCTGCTGTTTCAGGATTTCTGTATCGTGCCGATGATCGTCTTCGCTCCGGTGCTCGCCGGCAACTCCGGCGCCTCGCTGGTGGATATCTTCTCTCGGTTCTCCTTGAGCATCCTCGCTGTCGTCGGCGTGTTCCTCGTCGCGCGGTACGTGATGCCGCAAGTCCTGAAACAGATTACACAAACAAATGTGCGCGAGTCCTTCCTGCTCGGCTCCCTGCTCGTCTGCCTGCTGATGGCGCTGGTCACCGCCTCCGTCGGATTCTCCTACGCGCTCGGCGCATTCATCGCCGGGCTGATCATCTCGGAGTCGGAATACAGCCACGCCGTCATCGCGGAAATTGTGTCCTTCCGCGACCTGTTCACGAGCTTATTTTTCATTTCCGTCGGGATGTTGCTCGATATCCAGTTCGTGTCGCAACAACCGTTTACGGTCATGGGGGTAAGTGTCGGTATTTTTATTCTCAAGACGCTCATTGTTTTTTGGATCGCGCTCGGCATGAAATTCTCAGTCCGCGCGGCGACTATCGCCGCAGTGACCCTCGCGCAAATCGGGGAGTTTTCGTTCGTGCTCGCGCAAGTCGGGTTCTCCGTCGGCTTGCTCGACCATAGCATCTTCCAGACATTCCTCAGCGCGTCAATTTTTACCATGGTCGTCTCTCCCCCGCTCATCGCCTACGCGCCAACTATCGCGGATAGGACGCAGTCCATGCTCCCCTTCGACCGCAAGAAAACGGAAACCAGCATACAATCCCTCCCACCCCACAGCGACCATGTCATTATCGTCGGATATGGCCTCAACGGGCAAAATGTCGTGCGGGTATTGCGTGAAACGGGTATCCCGTATGTCGTGGTGGAGTCGGACGGGGAGATCGTCGGCAGGCTTAGAAAAGACGACCCGAATATCGTTTTCGGCGACGTAACCCGGAAAGAGATCCTTGCGGCATGTTTTATCGAGCGCTCTAAGGTTATCGTATTTGCCATCTCGGACCCGCAGGCGACACGCACCGCCGTGCGGCTGGCGAGGCTGTTGCATCCGGAAATCACCATTATCGTGCGGACGCGCCATGTAAAAGAAGTGGACGAGCTGATTCACCTCGGCGCAAACGAGGTGATTCCGGAGGAATTCGAGACCTCGATTGAAATTTTCACGCGCGTGTTAGACCACTACCATATCCCGCGCAACGTCGTCAACGCGCAGATTCAAATCATCCGCGACGAAAACTACAGCGTCCTGCGCGGCATCCCGCAGACAAGCGAAGGCTTCGACCGTGTCGCGGACTTGCTCAGCGAAGGCACGACCGAAACATTCCTGGTCACAAGCGACTCGCGGGCGGCGTCAGCAACCGCAGGCGACCTCGACATTGCCGGCAAAACTGGCGTCACCCTTCTTGCCATTGTTCGGAATGAAAAGGCGGCGGTCTCGCCCCCGCCGGAGTACGTTATTCAGGCGGGTGATATTCTCGTGCTCATCGGGAACCACGCGCAAATAGACAATGCATTCGAATATCTCTCAGCATCACGGAAGGAGAAATCGTAGTTGACGCACAAGGTAGCCGTTGTGATGTTTCAACTGGGCGGACCGGATTCGCCGGAAGCCGTCGAGCCGTTCCTCTATAATCTCTTCAAAGACCCCGACATCATCGACTTCCCCGGCGCGTTCCTCGGCCGCAAGGCGCTCGCCAAAATCATTTCCACACTGCGCACAAAAAAAGTAATACACCACTATGAAGAAATCGGCGGCAAATCGCCCATCGGCGAACTGACGCACCGGCAAGCGTCGGCGCTTGAAGCGCGCCTCAAGAGTGAGGGAGTAAACGCCACCGTGCTCGTTGCGATGCGCTACTGGCATCCGATGACGGACGCCGCTATCCGAGCAATCAAAGCCGGCTCGTTCGAGAAAATTATTCTGCTTCCGCTCTATCCGCAGTTTTCACAGGCGACAACATACTCCAGCATGAACGAGTGGAACCGCGAAGCACACAAACAACGCCTGAACGGTATCCAGACGCAACTCATCTGTTGTTACCCGAACCACCCGCACATGGTGGATGCATTCGTCGAGAACATCAACGCGAGCCTCGCGCGCTTCGGCAACACGCCGCGCGAGGATATCGAGATCCTCTTCAGCGCGCACGGCGTGCCGGTGGAATTCATCACCAATGGCGACCCGTACCAATTACAGGTGGAAGAAACCGTGCGGCGCATCGTCGAGCGCGGGCAGTGGACGTCTCCGCATCTCGTCTGTTACCAGAGCCGCGTAGGACCGCAACAGTGGTTGGGACCGTCGCTGTTGGAAGCAATCGAAGAGCGAACGCGCGCGGGCAAAAAACATCTGCTCGTCGCCCCCATCTCGTTCGTCACCGAGCATATTGAAACGCTGCACGAGATTGACATGGAAGCGCGCGCACATGCGATGCACCACGGCGCGGCACAGTTCGAGATGATGCCCGCGCTGAACGACCATCCGAAATTTATCGCGTGCCTTGCCGACCTTGTGCAGGCGCGCTTGCACTCACGCTTCGACCCGGTCTCGAAATGCGAACGGCTTTCGCAAGAACATTCGGAGATGCCCGTTCCTACACTGTGCCCGTGGTACGGTAAAACTATGCGATAAGCACAAACTGGCTGAAATTACACTAAAAAAACGGCGCTGAGAAGGAATCCACCGTGTGACGCAGGCGCAAACAGGCGAAATCGAGTATGCAACTTATCTGAAAACACTGTATATTGTGGCTCGCGAGACGGCATCAACCATCGAGCGCCGAAAAACCGTTCCAACACCGTAACACCGCAGACGTTGCAACGGGTTGTTCACAACAATGAGGAGCTGATATGAGTACATCGTTTTTCCGCCTTCTCTTTCTTGGAGGGATTCTTGTTCTTCTCACACTGCCGCTTGCGGCACAGCAGGTTGAGCGGACCGAGGATAATCTCGCTCCCGCGGACTTCACCAACATCATCAAGGAAGCGTGGACGTATCTGAAGGACCAAACCGATGCGTTCCTGAAAGGGACGGAGAAGAAAACGGAATTTGAGACGACGCAAGAGTTTCAGGCGCGCGTGGTTCAGATGCGGCGCGACCTCCTTGCGCGGTTCGCCAAGTTCTCCGAGGACAAAAAATACGCCCAGCGCGAGTTCGGCATTTTGTTCAAAGCCAACCTCGTCTCTTACGACGCAGACACGCGGGTGTACCGCCTGACTTCGAACACGGCGGTGGAAATCCCGTACGATATTCCGTGGCTGGACGTCGGTCTCGACCCCAACCCGCTCGTCTCGCTCGCAGATTCCATCGCGCGCGGCTACCGCAGTACCAGTATGCACCTGAAAATGAACCCGCCGCTCCGGTACGAAGCTCCTCTCGAACTTGCCAAGAGCGCGAAGACCGCCGAAGGGGAACTCTACTTCCGCGTCCGGTTGACGATGAACATGGTGCAGGACGAGGATTTCAGAAACCAGGCTCGCTTGACGATGACCGCGTATCACATTCAACTCTTCAATCGATCATCGAATACCGTGTACTGGGAAGAGAACCTATAACACGATTTGCTCACAACAACAACGCCCCGCAGAGAACACTGCGGGGCGTTGTCGTTTATGAGGTGCGGTCAGGACTTACGTCCTGACCGAAAACACTTTCAGGGCAACGATGCATTGCCTTTGATTTCGAAACGCACCATGAGGCTTATTTTCACTTTGACCGGTTTCCCGCGTTGTTTGCCGGGAATAAATTTCGATTTCATCAGCGCTTGAACTGCCGCCTCATCACACCCGCCCCCGATGCCCTTGATTACTTCCGCGCGAACGACGTCGCCCGACTCATTCACAAAAGCGAACAGCATCACTTTCCCTTGTATCCCAGCGCGCAAAGCGACATCCGGATACACGATACGGCTCATCAGTCCCTCAATCCCTCCAATCAACTGCGGTATTTCTTCTACGACGACGAAATACCGGCTCTCGTCGTCATCGCCAAAGTCGTCTTTTGGGGGAGGGGGCGGGACTTCTTCCGCGACGTCGAGTTCCGAGCTTTGGATCGGCACGTCTGCAAGCGCCTCTGCTCCCGGCGCTTCAATAGGAATAGCAGGGCGCGGAGGCGGTGGCGGGCGGTTCTCCTGACGTGTTTGGACGATATCCTCCACAGCGACCATTTCTTTCGTCTGTTGCACGATTTTCTTCTTGTTCAGTTCCATCGGAAAATATCTAAACCCCACGATTGCCAGCACAAGGGAGAGGCTGAACGATAGCTCAAACACCCGTTGCGGACTCATGCCGAGTCTTTTCATGTGGTCAACGGAAACTTTCGGCGCAATTCCGTGCGGCTTTCTCATGCGTGCTAAAAATTGATATTTGGTTAAACTGAGGATCATGGCGACACCTTTTTTTTGCTGAAGAGCCGGGATTCCGTTCTATCTAGAGAGCATGGCGCTTCCTGCGCCCTTCAGCCCTTGTTACCACGGAAACACATCGACGCTTTTCATGACGGCTAAGACGGTTGTATAGGAACGGTCATGAACCGATACGCACTGCGCGCAATATCGTTGTGTCGGATTTTTCTCTAACACACTGTCGCTCATTTCACGTTGACATTCGATGCACCGGCCGTAGCTTCTCGCCACCATGCGCTCGACGGCATCCCGAAGCTCTCTCGCTTCTGGGTCGGCAACGTGCGTCAATACCCGGTTGTCATGAAGAAGAGCGAAAATCTCATCCGCCGTCGGGTCCTGTATGACGGAGAGACAGCGAACATATAACTCGTTGACCATCTCGCTCAGTGTTTGATGATAGCACCGCCACACCAGACCATCTATCCGCTTGAGCAGAGCAATTTTGACTTTGTTAAGCGACGTCCGTTCCATGCTTGTCTCCTCCGTTAGATTGACGTTGTTCTTCGAGCAGTCGTGTAATCAATTGTCCAAGCTTTTCGACATCCACCGGCTTGAAAAATACATGCGCGCCGAGTGTAACCAATTCTCTGGTCATGTCCGGGGAACTGCGATAATTCCGCAACAGGATGAGCGGGATACCTTCCGGCACGTCGTATAACGCAACAATCTGTCGCAGGCTTTCACCCGGAGCCGACGGCAAGTCGACCAACAACACAGCGGGAAGAATCGTCCGAACGTGCTGGAGAAAATTCCGGCTGTCAGTTTCCATCACCGTGGTGAACCTGTCCTCAAGGAGCATCGTCAAACTTATTGCCAAATCGTTGTCAGAGCTGAAAATGAAGACCACCCCGCGTTCCATTGATTGCACCTGACGTGCGACGGCGGCTTCCTGGACAGCGCTCTGTTGATTCACTAACATGTGGCTTGTTGCTCCTTTCATTCTATTATAGAGACAAGAGACGTGCCACAGTTTTTCGACGAATGTCGCCGAAACAGTAACATAGCGCAGGGAAAAAAATGTATCTGGCAGGGTCAAAAACAGAAATTTCCTGCTCTTGCAAAACATGCGCGTTCTTTTTGCAAAAGTAGGAAACCGTAAAACGGAGGTATGCATTCTTCTCAAGAATGCATACCTCCGTAATTGCCGTTACTTCGTGGGGATACCGAGGTCGTCCATCTTTCGATAGAGAGAGGAAAGGCTGACGCCCAACATGTGGGCGGTCTTTTCCTTGTCGCGGGCGTTCTGGTCGAGCTGTCGTTCGATGTAGGAACGTTCAAACTGTTTAACGGCTTTACGCAAGGTGTGGTCGCCCGTCATTGAAGGCACGCGAACGCCGCCGTTTGCGGGTAGGACATATTCGGGCAAGTGTTCCAAGCCGATAAAATCGCCTTCACAGAAAATCACCGCGCGCTCGATGACGTTTTCCAGTTCACGGATCTCGCCCTTCCAGTGGTACTGCATCAAAGCGCTCATTGCCTCGTTCGTAATGCCTTTAATCGGGCGGGACATTTGGCGCTTGTACATATCGAGAAAGTGCTGCGCGAGCTGGGGAATATCTTCCGGGCGCTCAGTCAGCGAGGGAAGGTGAATTTCAACGACATTCAGCCGATAGAACAGGTCCTCGCGGAATTTTCCCGTTTCCACCAATTTACGCAGGTCCCGGTTGGTCGCGGCAATAATGCGGACATCCACCTTGTGGGTGTCCGTCATCCCGACCGGCGTGATTTCTTTTTGCTCAATCGCCCTCAAGAGCTTCACTTGCAAGTGGAGGGGAATCTCTCCCACTTCATCCAGAAAAACAGTTCCGCCATCCGCGACCTTGAACAAGCCCTCCTTGTCGGAGGTTGCCCCGGTAAAGGAGCCTTTCTTGTGTCCGAAGAGTTCGCTCTCGAACAGCGTTTCGACGATTGCGCCGCAGTTGACAGTCACAAACCGTTTATTGCTTCGATGGCTGTTGTAATGGATCGCCCGCGCGACGAGTTCCTTTCCCGTACCGCTCTTGCCGGTCACCAACACCGTGCCCTCGCTTGTCGCAACGCGTTTTATGGTTTGAAAGACGCCGTTCATGCGCTCGCTTTTGCCGATAATACGGTCGAAATCGTAGTTCCTGTTCAGTTCCTGGCGCAGGAGAGAATTTTCAAGGGCGAGAGAGCGGTACTTCAACAGCTTTTTCACCCGGTGCAAGAGGTCGTCAAAATCAATGGGCTTGAGGATATAATCATGCGCTCCACTGCGAAGCGCTTGCACGGCTGTTTCAATCGAACCGAACGCCGTAATAATCATCACGAAGGTTTGCGGAGTCCGGCGGGTGATTTCTCCCATCAGGTCTATCCCGCGCATTTCGGGCATCTCGATATCCGTGATAATCACGTCGAACGGCTGAACACTTTGCTTTTCTAACGCTTCGCGGCCGTTGGACGCCTCTTCGACGGTATACCCTTCTTTTTTCAGGATAAACCCTAATGATTCTCGTATGATTTGTTCGTCATCAACTACTAAAATACGCTCAGCCACGTTACGCTCCTTTCAAAGGTACCTGTACTCGAAATATACTTCCCGCTCCCGGTTTACTTTCGACGTAAATATCTCCGCCGAAATTTTGAACTATCCCGTAACTCACCCACAAACCCAACCCGGAGCCTTTGCCTGTCTCTTTGGTCGTAAAGAACGGGTCGAAAATTTTTTCGCGGTCTTCCTGCGAAATGCCAACACCGGAATCGCGGATCTCAACCTCCAATAGATGTTTCGTAAAACCCGTCTGAATCCAAATAGACCCCGGCTTTCCTTCCAATGAATCGACCGCGTTAATAAGAATGTTGATAAAGACCTGTGTCAGTTGGTCGGAGACGACCATGAGGGACGGAAGATGCTCCGTAAACGTCTCGTGAAAAGTAATGTCTTTTACCTTTTTCCCGTACTTCACAATGTTCAGTGCATCGCGGACAACCTGATTCACATCTGTTGAACGGATGGCATGTGTGGAGGGACGGGAAAAATCCACTAAATCGCGAATCGTCCGGGAAATTCTCCCAACCTGGCTCTTGATCAGCTCTAATTTTTCTTTTGCAAACTCGTCATCTGTCGTACGCTGGATCACCTGCACGAGTGAGGAAATCGACGTCAGCGGGTTTCCTACTTCGTGCGCGATGCCCGCCGCGAGTGTTCCGATGCTTTCCATTTTCTGCGACTGCACAAGCTGTTGCTCCAGCAATTTTTGTTCGGTGATATCCCTGTGCGCGCCCAAGAACCCGACAACCTTTCCCTCATCGTCTATAATCGGAGAAATCAGTAATTCCGTATGCAGAATCACCCCATCCCTGCGTTTGTTCTGAACATACCCTTGCCAAACCTTGCCCTCAAGAATAAACCGCCACACATTCTGCCAAAATTCCCGCGTATGCTTTTTACTGCTCAACAATTTTGGATTCCTGCCGAGCAGTTCAGCTTTCGCATAGCCGCTCCAGCGCTCAAACGCCGGGTTCACATACACCATCAATCCACGCGCATCGGTAATTTGGATCGGGTTAATTGTCCGCTCGATCACATTAGAGAAACGCAGAAAATCGAGGTCGCGCTTTTTTTGTTCGGTAATATCGCGCGCTATCACGACATGATATTTCTCGCCCGCGGATTCAAGCTGTTTGACCTCAATAGTGACCTCAACAACCTTCGAATCAATGGCAAGAAGCTGGCAATCGAACCGTTCGCTGTTCGGTTTGAGGTGCGTTATTAACTTCTCGCGACACACATCCGGAACAAATGCACTCATGGGCTTGCCGATGAAATCTTCACGCGACAAGACGTGCCCCGCCGTCTTGTTAAAATCCACGACACCATGTTTCTGGTCGAGAACAAAAATCAGTTCCGGCATCAGGTCAAAGACCCGGCCCACCTTTGAATACAGGCTTTGTTTGTTCATTCTGCCTTCTTGAAAAATTGTTCTCATGTGTATTAATTAAGCAAGCTCTGTGCCAGCTTTCGCACTAATAAGAATGACCATAAATAATAGGGGAAAAGCCAGGCTTGCTTTCAAAAATAGTAAAATTTTCCCAAATATAGGAATAATAAAAAATAAATATTCTCGTTTTTGAGAAAATATCAATCATCCGAGGCTTTTTTGGAACCGAGCTATGCTCAACGACAGGATAGCGATACCAAAGATAAACAAGGCGAGTGCTTGGGGCCAGAGGGTTTCGATACCGACTCCCTTGAGAAACAGCCCGCGCACGATCTCAAGGAAATAACGGAGCGGGATAACATACGTGATGGCTTGAATCACCGGGGGCATGTTCTCAATTGGGAATGTGAAACCGGAGAGAAACAAGAAGGGGAACATAACAAAAAATTGCATCGACATAAGCGCCTGTTGCTGTGTGTGTGAAACGGTGGAGATAAATAAGCCCAGCCCGAGCGTCGTCATGAGGAACAGCACGCACAAACCGAGCAAGAGAAACGGACTACCGTGCAGTGGAACGCCAAACCAGCTCGTGCCCACGACCATTACCAAAATCACATCGAGGAACCCGATGATGACATACGGAAGTAACTTGCCGATAATGAACTCGTGCCGCTTGATGGGCGTGACGAGGAGTTGCTCGAGCGTGCCAATCTCGCGCTCTTTCACGATTGCGGCTGAGCTGAACGCCGCGGTAATGATAAATAAAATCAACGCGATGACGCCCGGCACCATGAAGTTCGCGCTCCGCAATTCGGGATTAAACCAGACGCGCGTCTCCTGCCTGATGCGTGGAATCCGGATGCCGCCCGCGCGCATGAATTCCCCAACAAGCATATCCTGCGCGAACCCCAGAGCAATTTGCGACGCATAGTTCAGGCTAATGTTTGCCGTGTTGGCATCCGCCCCGTCCGAAAGGAATTGCACCTGCGCTTGTTTCCCACTTTCAAGGTTGCGGCTAAAATCGGTTGGCAGAACAACGCCGAGCGACGCTTCGCTTCTGTCCAGGTACCGGTCGATGTCGTTCGGATTATCCACGTAGGCGATAATCGTAAAGTATCCGGTATTCGTGAAGCGCTGGATAAAGTCCCGGCTCACCGACCCGCGGTCGATGTTGCACACGACCATGGGAATATTTTTAACATCAACGGTTGCGGCGTAGCCGAGGAGAATTGTCTGCAGGATCGGGGCGATAAGAATAAGCGGAAGCATTCGCTTATCATGCCGGATTTGCAGAAACTCTTTGATCATCAATTGGCGTATGCGTTTCATCGTGAAAGCTCCCGGCGCAAGCGCAGACTGCTGATGCCTAAAACCACGACAGCAAAAATAAACATATAGAGGAATTGCTCCCAGACCGCCTCGAATCCCACACCCTTCAATATGATAGAGCGCAAGATCGAGAGAAAAAACTTTGTCGCCATCAGATTGGAGACCACCTGTAAGACAATCGGCAT